>JABIQT010001011.1 GCA_018667995.1 Candidatus Latescibacterota bacterium | reverse complement strand
CCGAGGCCGCCGGGATTGAGTTCAAAATCCGCCCACTCGATCCTCCTCCCCCAGAACAGCCTCCGCCCCTGTCAGAATTTGCATCGCTCAATGGTATAATAAACAACCTTGAGGCGGAAGGTTTCTCCATAGCGCATAGCACGGATCAAAATGGTGTAACTACCGTTCTTGTGTTTCATAGTGGCGGAGGATTTATCGAAACAGGGCCTCAAACGATTCTCGGATTGGCCTATCAGATAGGATCGGAGGCTCCCCCTGAGCATCCGATTACGTTGGAGATAAGCGACGTGGTTCTGTCGGATACCGAGGCTGTGTCAATTGACCAGGCGTCGGAGGACGGCTTAATAACAATTGGCGTCGTTGGTGACATCGTAGGGGGCGATTTCGGGGCCGGAGATGGTAACGTTAATGTGCTCGATATTACCAAAACGATTAAGTACGTTCTGGCTATTTTGCCTACACCTGATTCCGAGGATGATCCCTTCTTATTCTGGGCACTGGACGTCAATTCGGATGGCAATTTAGATGTGCTGGATATCGTTGGCATGGTGAACCTGTTCCTCTATGGGGATGAGGAGCCGCCCGAGATAAAGAGTGTTGTGCGTCAACCTATCGTGGTTGGATTGGAGGATGGGCAGTCAGCGGAGGACGGATATGTACACGTGCCCATTACTTTTGATGCGACATCACAGCTTGGTGGCCTGCAAGCGGTTATTACCTTTGATCCTTCGCGATTAGCTATTGGTCCTGCTTCGTTATTTGGGGGCATCGAGGGGTTGACGTTTCAGCACCACGTAGTCGATGGAAGACTCAAGATCTTACTCTACAGCCTTGATGGACAAGCACTACAGGTTGGCCGCCATGCAATCACCGTCCCTGTTCGGTTGCGTGATAGCGCTCAATCGGATGGGTGGCTTTCACTCGGAAATGTGGTGCTCTCGGATCGCAATGCCCAATCCGTGCCGGTAGTTATCGGTGGGACATCCATAAAGATCACCGAAACTCCCGGTGTATACTCCCTGTCAAGTGCCACACCGAATCCGTTCAACCCCGCGACTACGATTTCGTACGTCGTCCCCCGCCAGGGGCATATCACGCTGACCGTGTTTAACCTGCTTGGGCAGGAAATCGTGAGGCTGGTGGACAGCGTTCACTCCGCCGGGACCTATCGCGCAGTCTGGTCGGGTACGGATGCGACGGGTAGGGAGGTAGCAAGTGGGATTTACCTGTATCGCTTGAATTCTGCAACAGGATTCACCGAAACGCGCCGTATGACATTGCTCAAGTAGGGATACGCAGACGCATCCCCAGATGGGCACAACATATTGTAATCGTAGCATCGACTCTATCTACGGTGCGGATCAACAATGATACAGTGCTTTAGAATTACAATTCTGCATTTGGCGGCCCATTGGCTTTACGTGTGAAGCTCATGCCGTAATTCTGTAGTGTGCGGCGCCTCGAGGCAGATTCTTGCGTCACCCACGGGTTCTTGCTGCCAATCTGAGTCTTTGAGAGAAGCGCTATTACTATGGACATTATCGACCTGAAGCCTCGTACATGATGGACCCCAAGCAACCCCCTTTTTCGTGCTCCTACACTCCCGAGATCCCCGAATTGCTGGCGGGTCTCAATTGTTCCCTTGCTCTGAGCACCTATCAAGCTGGCAAAGTCATATTTCTCAGCTCTGATGGGGAGCAGCTCAATCAACTGCCTCGTACATTTGACACACCCATGGGTATGGCTCTTGAGGGCAGTCGGATGGCAATTGCCACGAAGCACGAAATTGTTGTCCTTGCCAACGAACCTCGCCTGGCGTCTACCTACCCCAATAAACCGGATTGGTACGATGCGCTATACGTGCCCAGATCTACCTACTACTGTGGCGCCATTGATGCCCATGATCTCGCCTTCACACCGGATGGACTTGTGGGTGTAAATACGTTGTTCTCCTGCTTATTTCGACTGGACGACGGGTTTAACTTTGTGCCCATATGGCGCCCCCCGTTCATAAGCAGTCTCGCGCCTCAAGACCGGTGCCATTTAAATGGCATGGCGCTGCAAGATGGTAAACCGCGATACGTAACGGCCCAGGGACGCACGGATTCTGTCCAGGGATGGCGGCCAGATAAATTGACGGGCGGTGTGCTGGTCGACGTAGATTCGAACGACATCTTGCTTCACGGACTTGCCATGCCGCATTCACCGCGGGTCTATGACGGAGAGGTATATCTACTGCTCTCAGCGTCGGGGGAATTGGTCCACGCTGATCTCACCAAGGGCAGCTATGACACGGTTGCGCGCATTCCTGGTTTTGTCCGGGGAATGGGAAGAATCGGGGACTATCTGTTTGTCGGCTCTTCCCATCTGCGTAAGACGCACACTTTCGGTGACCTACCTCTGGCTGCTGCGGGAGCCACTTTTTGTGGTGTAATGGTTATCCATCTGCCAACAGGTGCGGTGGTCGGCCAGATAAAGTACGTAAATTCCTGCAGTGAGATATACGATGTATTGGTGCTCCCGGATATGCGACGTCCGGGAATCCTGGGTACCGAATCTCCCATCTTCCGGCGGGCATTATCTACGCCAGAGACTACCTATTGGGGCAAAGAGGGAGATGAAGCTTGAATACCGGGCATCCCTGCTCTGGGTTTCGAATCTCCACACCAATGTGCCCCGTTGGGAAGTCTGCCCGGAACAGTAGATAGTCTCCTATGGCTTTCTACCGATAGGTTTTGGAGACTATGTTTGTCCGTGTTTCGTCCCAGGACCTTGGAGTTAGTTGCTGATCTATAAGAATCCATCTTTCGAAATGCTTGTCCCCTCGCTCGATTGTAGGCCGATCTCAATTTCCCGAAATCTCTGCCGGAACCGAACAGACACCTTCTTGCCGGTGTGCTTGCGTAAATGAGAGCATCCATTCTGTCCGTCAGCGTACACTTCGTGTCACATTTTCGCACACCGCCCGTACCTGATTTCTACCTGGTAGGCATGTAGGAACACTTGGCATGAGTTTTGCGCTTTGACTCCGGTATGCCGAGACGCTCGATTTGACTCTTCCACACATTCCACGGTGAGGGTACCTATGTTGTCGAACTATATTAAAATCGCCATCCGGAATTTACGCCGCCAGATGGGATATTCTGCCATAAATGTGTCGGGGCTGGCCATCGGCATGGCTTGTTGCCTTCTGATCATCCTGTATATCCAGGATGAACTGGGTTATGATCAATATCACGAACATGCGGACCGTATGTACCGGGTTGTCGATGGTGGAAATGCAACCACCCCTCCTGCTTTGGGACCGGCAATGAAAGAGTCCTTTGCACAGATCGAAGGTTTCACGCGATTCAAGCCCCCGTTCGGCGTGTGGATGATGCGGTTCGAGGATCGTGTGTTTTACGAAAGTAAGGTCTATTGGACGGATGCGAATGTGTTCGATCTATTTGGTTTTGATCTGGTACAGGGAAATCCAGCTTCGGCACTGCGGGATCCGAATTCTGTGGTCATCTCCGAATCAATCGCCCGTAAGTACTTTGGTGACCAAAATGCCATGGGAAAGATCTTATCGGCAGACGATGGTGCCATGATGGTCCGGGTGACCGGCGTTATGAGGGACATACCTGCTGATACTCATTTTCGTCCCGAGATGTTCTTCTCAATCGCATCGATGCCAGGCTTCTACCGCTCGGATGTCCTCGAATCCTGGGACAATATGGAATTCTATACGTATGTGCGACTGGATGAAGGCACCCAGCCATCAGACCTGGAAAGCCAGATCCCTCTATTCATGGCTAAGCGATACCAGCAAGAAAACTACACGGGAACAGTCAGACTGACACCAAAGCTTCAGCCCATGACCGATATTCATCTGTTTTCGAAACTGGAGAATGAAATTGGCGTAAATTCCGACATGGCATACATCTACATTCTCTCATCGATTGCGCTTTTCATGCTGATCATCGCTTGTATCAATTTCATGAATATGGCAACCGCAAGATCCGTGCGCCGAGCTCGGGAGGTCGGCCTGCGTAAAGTGGTCGGTGCGAGTCGGGGGCAGTTGATTCGTCAGTTCCTCGGCGAATCAATTCTCATCTCCCTCATCGCACTCTTCCTGGCAGCGGCAGCGGTACAGATGTTGATTCCGAGCTTCAATGACTTCACGGGAAAGGAGTTGGTACTCTCATTCGGTGACGGCGAAATACTTGCCTGGCTTGTGGCAATCGCCATGTTCGCTGGTGTCGTCGCCGGGAGTTATCCTGCTTTCTTCCTGTCGTCGTTTCAGCCTGGTGCCGTATTGAAGGGGTCGGTGACGACAGGAGGCGCCGGCACACTACTTCGAAAGAGCCTCGTAATACTCCAGTTCGCCATTTCAACAATCTTGATTATCGGGACCGGGGTAGTCTATGAACAGCTTGAATACGTACGCACCAAGCGCCTGGGATTTGATAAGGAGCACGTGGTGACTGTGCCCGCAGCTATTCAACCTATATTCGATCGATTTGAAGCATTGAAAAGTGTCTTGATTGAAGGGGAGGGCATTGTCGCGGTATCTCGTTCAAACACGATGCCCGGGCGCCCCGGTGGAATCGGTATGTTGCCATTGATGACAGTAAGACCTGCAGGTATGGATGCAAGCACGACGGTGGATATCCAATACATGGTCGGGGATCGCGATATCATCTCCACATTGGGCCTCGAGGTCATTGCCGGTCGCAATTTTCGATCCCAGGGGAATCTACAGGTCGATGATCAGAATATCGTGATCAACGAACGAGCCGTGTCGCGATTCGGCTGGGATTCTGCCGACAATGCTGTGGGCAAACAGATAACACTTTCCAACAGCGACCGATTGACCGTGGTTGGCGTGGTGCGCGACTTTCATCTCAGGTCACTCCATAGTAATATCGAGCCGCTCGTATTGGCTCCCCTCGGAGGTACGCATATCGCCATCCGAATTCGTCCCGAGAGAATTGCCGAAACCATGCAGTTTATCGATTCGGCGTGGCGTCAGGTCTTCGTGGACTATCCTTTGGTGTACTCCTTTTTAGATGATGACTTTGAAGCTCTGTACCGTGTTGAGAGCAGGTTAAGTGCTCTTTTTAGCGCGTTCTCAATGATGACAATCCTGATCGCTTGCCTGGGGCTGTTGGGTCTTACCTCATTCACCGCAGAGCAGCGGACGAAAGAGATCGGTATTCGGAAGGTCCTGGGTGCAAGTGCCACAAAGATCGTCACCCTTCTTTCTACGGAGGTGGTCCTGCTGTTGATTGTCAGCAACGTGATAGCCTGGCCGGTAGCATACCTTGTGATGGTAAACTGGCACCAGGGATTTGCCTATCACGCTGAAATACAGGCGGCAACTTTCCTTTACGGTACACTTTTGACGTTTCTTGTGGCCATCGTGACTGTGAGTTATCAGTCCATTTCCGCTGCATGGATTAATCCAGTGGAGTCTTTACGTCGAGGTTGAATTTCCCGAGCCAGCATAGATGTGAATTCAGAAAGAACCGAGCAGGCCTCCCCGACATTCTTTGGGGAGGCTTTTTGTTGGCGAGGGAAATCGTGACGGCTATATTGTACCAGGACGCCCGTAAAGTAAGCAGCGGATGCTTTCGCACCGCAGGCGTCCGCAAATGATCACAGCATCAAAACACGGAATCGGTTCTTTCACGAACACAAGGCATCAAAAGCCGGTCTGCGACCACGGAAGCCAACAAGATTGAGGCATTGCATGGGAAAAGGGAAGATCACGCTGGGAGGGGTCCAGTTGGCCGGACTGCCGGAACAGAAGGAACGAAACCTCGATACGGCCACCCGTCTTATTCGCGAAGCAGCCTCACGCGGCGCGCAGATTGTGTTGACGCCCGAAGTTCTTCTTACGGGCTATCTTGGTGGACCAACCGAACGCCGGTTGGCGGAGACAATTCCGGGGCCCGCAACCGAGCGCATCTCCGCACTCGCGAAAGAGCTGAACATCTATATCCTCCTTGGTCTTTCAGAAATCAGGGAGGGCGAAGTCTACAATGCCATGCCGGTAATCGATCCGTCCGGCGCTATTCTTGGCGTAATGCGAAAGGTTCATCTTAACCGTTACGAGACCGGGGATGGTTGGCGTAACGGTTCTACATTTCCAGTCTGGCCCTTCACTACTGCGACCGGGTCCATGACCGCAGGTATCATGATCTGTTACGACCGGGAATTGCCTGAGAGTGCCCGCCTTCTGATGCTACAAGGGGCAGACGTTATCTTCAATCCGTTGGCATGCACATGCCCCACTGATGACATCCATCGGTGTCTGCTAAGAACTCGAGCCTTTGAGAATGAGTGCCATATATTCATGGTAAACCATGCAACCCCTTCGCAGAATGGGCATAGTATGGCATTTGACCCCCTGGGCAATATTCACGAGGAACTGAGCGAAGAAGAGGGCATCCTGATCTATGAAGTTGATCTGGACGCTCTCGAGGAACAGAGGCGCGAGGGTATATACGGAAAACACCATCGAAGGCCGGAATTGTATGCCATGCTTGGAGATACTGCGGGGCAGATTCATCCGCCCGAGGCCAATCTCCCACCGGAATCCGGTGGAAAATCCAACTCATGAAATCAGTGGAGGAGATTAATGTCCGTTCGAACAGCCGTAGTTGGCGCCGGGATCATGGGCGATGTCCATCTGAAGCAGCTTAATTCGATTCAAGACATAGATGTGGTCGCATTAATGGATCCCAATGAGGAAAATGCCACGACGCTTTCCACGAAGCACGATGTCGAAGGTGTTTTTGGCGATATGGAGACCATGCTCGCGGTCGCCAGGCCGGAATACGTGATTGTTGCCTCACCGCCGCGTTTCCACGCAGCGCAAGCCATTGCCGCCATGCAGTCCGGTGCACATGTTCTAGTGGAAAAGCCGCTTTGCATAACAGTCTCGGAGACAGAAGCCATTGAGGCATGTGCAAAACAGACCAGGCGCCAGTTTACCATGGGAGTCCAGCGGCGGCAGAGCAGGGCCATGCGCGCCGTCAAGCAGTTCATACAGGACGGAGAGCTTGGGACGGTCTATCACAGTCGCGTCTGGGCGGGCCACATCATGAGTTATGCCTGGGGGCAGTATCATCACCGCAAGGAAATGTCCCTGGGAGGCGTCCTCGCTGCCACAACGGTGCATACACTCGACGCATGCTTGTGGTTGATTGGCGCTCCCGAACCACTGACCGTCACCGCATCCACCTTCCGGCGGCTGGACAAGATGAAGAGCCCTCATGTGAGCTTTGAGGGTACAGCGACGGACTCTACTGTAGAAGATTTCGGGCACGCACACGTCAGATTCGCCGACGGTTCATCTATGTCCATTGAGGGCAATTGGTTAATGCATCCCACCAAACACGGGAACGGATTCGAAATCCTCGGCGTCAATGGCGTGGCTCGAGATGTGGCGCCATATGTGGAACTTGAGGAGGGTACCAAAGTCATTCCTTACGAATTCAACCACGAAGAAGAACCTGATGATGCCGTTCGCCAGGAGCATGTTGAGTTCATAGATGCGATCCGGGGCAACGGAATCCCCATCGTCTCCTTTCAGGAAGCTTTAACGGTACAGAAGATCCTGGTGGGTATATACACGTCGGCCGAATCAGGCAAGGAGGTCAGTGTCAAGGATCTTGCATGATTTGAATCTATGCCCCATATGGTATGGATCTCCACTTGGATCGGTGCGGCAGCGTCGACGGTCGCCGAGGCTCCTGCCGGCTGCACCAGGTGGTCGATGTTGATAGGCCAAGCGTGGCAGGATAATGGTTGCTCCACACCTTCCGATGCGTATATTAAGCGCGGCCTGATCCGTCAACCGTTTTCAAGAGATAAGCCATGTCCTCCCCCGCCCTCACACAGCCTACCTGTCCCCTCTGCGAAACGGGCACCGACGATATTTACAAGCACATCGATTCCGAGCACGACTTGGCAAAATGTCCACGGTGCGATCTTGCCTTTATCGTAAGCGCCCGTAATACGGACGAGAGGATTCGTTCTCAGTACGTCAATAACGAGGCCTCACCTACCGACTATTTCGTTCGCACGGAACAGATTGACATTAATCACTTCAACAGATTATTCGACGATTTTGAGGGGCATACGCGCACAGGGCGCTTGCTGGATATCGGATGCTCTACGGGGACCGCCCTGGCAATAGCGGCAGAACGCGGATGGGAAGTCACGGGGGTCGAGCCCAATCCCGCTTCCGCGGAGATTGCCCGATCAAAGGG
>JABIQT010000655.1 GCA_018667995.1 Candidatus Latescibacterota bacterium | reverse complement strand
CGAATGCTGCCGCAAACAGTGGAATAGATTTGCTTGACCCCGTAGCGCCACAGGAGGACAGCGGCCGAGGCGTCGCATACCAACTCCCGCCCGCCACCATTCACGTGGGTAATCGACGTCTGATGTCCACAGCAAACGTCGATCTTCTACCGGTACAAGAGGCCGCGAGCCGACTCATGGATAGGGGCAAAACTATCGTTTTTGTAGCGAAAGATGGTATCGCGATTGGGCTGATTGGCATTACGGACACCATAAAGCCCGGGGCGTCTGAAGCCGTTTGCCGATTGAAAGCCCTTGGACTTCGCACGGCCATGATCACGGGTGACCACGAGCGTGTCGGTAGGGCCGTTGCCGATGCGGTGGGCATCGATGAGGTGATCTCAGAGGTATTGCCTTCCGAGAAATCAGAAGCTGTAATCAAATTTAGGAACGAGGGAAGTAGTGTAGGAATGATTGGTGACGGAATCAATGATGCCCCCGCGCTGGCTTCTGCTGATGTAGGAATAGCCATTGGCTCTGGAACAGACGTGGCCCGAGAAACAGGTGATGTCATCCTTGTTCGCAATGATCTCGCGGACGTACCGCGGGCCATAGAACTCGGTAGAGCCACTTTGCGAAAGATCAAACAGAATCTCTTCTGGGCTTTCTTCTACAACATTCTCGGCATCCCCGTTGCCGCGGGACTGCTGTATCCTTTTTTTGGAATCCTGCTCAAGCCGGAATGGGCAGGAATGGCAATGGCTCTTTCCTCTGTTTCAGTGGTATCAAACGCACTCCTACTTAAGCGTCATAAGTTCCTGTAGCCAGCCATCCGCTCGGACGACACGCTAACATTTCTGGAACTGAGTATTAGAAAGCCGTACAGGATACCTTGATAACCCGATGCTATAGCATAATGATCGCCACACAGCCGAACCGGAAAAGTATTGGGCACACCAGTTCAACTAAGATGATATTTCCCGAACGACTCCAATCGAAAACACGACTCGCTATAATGTCTGCGCCGCATGTCGCGACGGCCATATCCTCGTCTCCGTAGCGTTTACTGCTACCATCGGTTCACTCCCGTAACTACCAGGACAGCAAGGATATTTGATTGTCCGATGTCAGGTGAAATTCCCATGTTAAACCTGATATAGACGTAAGGATTTCGAGGAATCCGGTGGCTCCTTCGGAAAAAATCCACCGGTGTTAAGCACCTGGGCCTATCCGAAAAGAAGGGCATCGATTCAGCCAGGGGGCCTGATACGCGTTGGCACCAACAATAGGTTTCTTCGGATCTCCGATAGGAATTCGCAATTCACGATTTGGATCACACTATGACCCGTTTGGCATATCTCTCATCGCCGCTCTGCACAAATCTGCTTCGTACAGCCATGTTACTCCTGGCCATGTCCCTCAATGACGTGGTCTCGGCGCAACCCGTACAATTCGCAGACCTGAAGGCAGCGCTGATACGTTTCTGCAGATCGATAGATGAGGAGCACGTCAATGATCTGAAATTGACTGAACATCTGCAGCCCGCCGGGCCGGCCCTGGCCGAGCGCTATAAAGATGCCCGGATCTCCGTTTTCAGCGATGCGTTCAACGACAGTCTCCCGGACACGCCTGAGTTCAATATCAGCGTTTTCCTGAGGACGGATACTTCCCTTTCAGCTGAACTCTGGAAGGTCGGATTTGACCGAACCAATGGGCAGTGGCATGCGATTTGGTTTGAGTCACTCTTACAAGCAAATATAGGAGACCGTTTTGTACCAGTGGAGCATGAAGTATACTATTTTGACGAGCTGCGTATTGTGCGTGACTCCATGGAGGCCGTGATTGTAGACGGCCATCTCATTCCCGCATTCGCAGGGGGCGAGGTGGGGCGCGTGGCGATATTCGGAGCGGGCCAGTTTACATTTTCTCCTCATGGGCCGACGGAGCAACATCAACTCAGGAAATTTGCCCGAATCGACGGGACGGTGTTTACCAGGAAATTCACTCAAATGGCACTGTTGATTTCGCCTGCCGGGTACAAGGACTTAATCACCAGTGCAAAGCTCAGGAAAGTGAAGAATGGAGGCCTGTTCAAGAGAGCCAGGAAGTTGTTGGAACGCGTAGAAAAAGACTATTCCCTGGCAGTAAAGCCTACGGGCGACAAATGGTCCTTTCTCCCATATAGCCGCGACTTCTTGAAAGCCGAGTTCGATACCGGCTCATCAAGAAATTGGCTGGTGTACTCATTCGACCCTACCCAGCGGGAGCAGGTCAGTCTGGTACAGAAATCCGGATTTCCACGTAACTTCAAACTCAAGGCTCCGGTTGTCTGGAACCAATTTCGGGCTATCCCGGACGTGTCAGATTCGGCGTCGGTGGAGGAAAGCACACGCGGTCCAATCAGTGTCGAGCGCTACTCCATTGAGGGCACTCTCGAGAAGAACAGGAAGAGCCTGCACCTAAGGACCACAATATACTTTACGGCACACACAGACTCTGTCACCTTGTTATCCTTCGCGCTCAATGACGGGCTCGCAGTGAACCGAGTGGAATACGCGGATGGCCAAAATGGGATGGCTATTCACCAGGGCAATTTTCTCTCTATCCCCTTGTTGCGGCCACTCACGAAAGGGGAACAGTCCAGCCTTACCCTGCACTACGGAGGGGATGCGGTGCGCCATTCGTCGACATCAGGTTTCTCACCATTGCGCAACGAAGACTGGATACCGATGTACACGACGGCTGACGGGTTCGATTTCGACCTCGAACTGACCACCCCCAGGGAGATCCAACACATCACTACCGGAATCCGGACTTCGGACAATGAATATGGAGAACTCCGGGTTTCGCGTTGGGCCACTGACCGCCCAATTAACACCATAGGAATGATCTTCACCGACCACAGGACTATTTCGGCGAATATTGAACGCCCCGAACTCACAGTATACGCGGACCGGGACTTGCTCTCCTCTGCCTCCCGAGAAACAGAAATTGCCGAGACGGTAGAGCACGTTATACCCTACTACGAGGATCTCTTTGGCCCGTTTCCATTTCGGAAGCTCGATATCGTGCAGATGTCGGACTCGTACCAGTTAGGTCAGGGATTGCCATCGATGCTCCTTCTATGGGGTCTATACTTTCGAAAGGACTTCATCCTCGACCGGGCGTTGCCCATGAGCAAGTATTTCAACATTCAGCGCTTCTTCAAAGGCTTTCTCGCCCATGAGTTGGCTCATCAATGGTGGGGAGGGATTGTTAAGCCACGGTCGTACCGCGATGCGTGGCTATCGGAGGGCATTGCGACATATTCCGCAGATCTATATATCGAGGAAACGGAGGGTAGAGATAGATTCCTGGATATGTTACGCAGCCACATGGAACAGGCGCTTCCTGTTGACAAAGAGGGTGCTATCACCCTGGGTCCGCGATTACGAGAGGCCTACCAGCCGCTGGTTTACGAAAAGGCAGCCATGGTTCTTCATATGCTCAAACAGATCACCGGGGATGCGAACTTTCTGGTGATTCTCAAGTCATTCTATGAAGGGTCGATGCACAAGGCAGTGACCACTGATGATTTCAGAAGGATCACCGAATCTGTAATCCAGGAGGATATGTCCTGGTTCTTCGATCAATGGATCAATGGGGCAGGCCATCCGAGCTTCAGGGCGGATTACAATAGTAGGGAAGGTCGTCAGGGAAATCGAGTCGTCCAAGGCACCCTGAGTCAACAGCAGGAGGGTCCTGTTTTTCGAGTGCAGGTTCCGCTACGTTTCGAGCTCCTGAACGGGGAGGTAGAGGAGATAGTCGTCTGGTCCGACAGGCGTAGCATACGCTTTGAACTGCCCGTCGGCGCCGAGGTCAGGCGACTTGTGGTCGCTCCGGACTTCTCCGTATACTGCGAGATAGAGTAGCCCTGACTGGTATTACATGTTGCCTGTATTGTCGAGACTTCTGGCTTCATCACTATCGGGAAACCGGTCCCGCAACCTATTGTATACGTGGCCGGCTTCCTGAGACCGCCCCGCCTCCTCCAGGCACTGTCCGGCCCGGAACAGCACAATCCGCAAACTATCACTTTTCCGAAGATCCGGCTCCAATTGCAGATACGCACGCGCCGCTTCCACGAACGACTCTTCAGTCCGATAGCTCTCGGCGATACCTATGCGGGTAGGAATCTCATAATCGGTCTGAGGATGTACCTGCAAAAGCTGTATGAATGTTAGTCTCGCGAGTTCAGACTGTTTATCCGCCAGGAGCGTTAAGCCAAGCCAGTAGCGAGCTTCGACTTCCAAGTTCGTGCCTGGATAGACCGCCAACAAACGATTACTTGCCTGAACGGCTTCTTTATGACGACCGTTTCGGTAGTAGATTTTGACGATGCGTAATAGTGCATCGGCGGAGTGTTTATGCTTGGGGGCGTGGGACAGGAGTTTCAGGTAGAACTGTTCCGCGAGCCTATCTTCCGACATCCGACCCAGATGATAGAGTGCGACGGGATGCTCCGGAACAGACTCAAGAATAGTCTCGAAGGCATCTCTGGACTTCTCGAAATCACCTTCCGTAAACCACATCAACGCCTGAAGTTCTATGTCCGTTTCTTGCGCTTGAATGGGACAAGTTGCTATCAGCCACAGAAGCAAAAAACCCCGGTAGATTACACCGGGGTTTATGTGGCACCGCGCGCTCAAGAATAGGGATAAACACGAGCGCGGCGTTTCCTTTCGGACATGCTTCATGAAACGGGATCCCGTAATGCTTCCTTCAGTAATTTGCCGGGTTTGAAACGTGTCTTCTTGCCGGGAGGCACGTAAACCAATTTGCTCGTCCGCGGATTTCGTGCCGATGTGCGCGCTTTGGTATCCTTTACTTCGAATACTCCGAAACCACGAATCTCGATTCGGTCACCACTTATCAATGATTCACGCATTGTGACGAAGGTTTGATCAATAACCGGAAAGATGTCTTCCTTCTTAAGATCAAGCCGTTCACATACAAGCTCCACCAGGTCTTTCTTGGTGGTGGTCATGCAGGCCTCCTCTCCAACCCCACTCGGTCTATCATTATGTAGATGTGTCAGTTACTTGTGCCCTAAATAACACCGAATGCTGAAACTGTCAAGTGCTAAAGACCATCCATTTTGTCAGACCGGGGCGGTGTATTCTGCTTTCAGAGGTAACCGGAGACGCGCTTCGCATCCCGGGCCTTCCTGGCGGTTCTCCAGCACGAGGGTCCCACCATGTGCTTCCACGATCTGTCTGCTGAGGACGAGACCGATTCCCGATCCACCAGATTTCGTCGTGAAAAACGGTACAAACAGATTGGCGGTATTCGAAAGGCCCGGACCTTCATCGTCTATCCAGACATCAAGCGATGCACCGTTGGTACTCCACCCGAGCGTTACCGCCCCTTCCGTTTCGAGCGACGCTTCCACCGCATTCTTCAAGAGGTTGATCAATACCTGCTCCAGCTGCCCGGCATCCGCCTCCACGATCATATCCGGTCCCGTCTCCAGGGAGATTTCCATGCGCGTCTCCAACGCCGCGACCTTGCGGATCCACGGCGCTACTTCAAGGGGTTTCGGCTCTGGGGGAGGGAGCTTTGCAAGACGGGCATAGGCGGTCATGAAACGCCCCAGGGCGTCAGAGCGTGACGCGATCACGCCGAGTCCTCGCTCCATATCATCCTGCCAGTCATCGGGCAAGGGATCCCGCTTGACGATACGCTCAAGACTTCCCGCTATGGACTTTATGGGCGCCAGAGAATTATTGAGCTCATGGCCGAGAACGCGAACGAGACGCTTCCACGCCAGCTGCTCTTCCTCTCGCAGGGCTCGACTTAAGTCGGCGAGCATCACCATTTGGTGCGGCAGCCCGTGTTCCCTGAAACTGCTGCGTTGTACTTCCCATCGTCCAGTTCCCCCGGGAAAGGTCACCTGCATCGTACGCGGAACCGCACCCTCAAGGCATTCTGCCAAACCCAGATCAGAGGCACTGAGACCGAGAATCTGTTCGGCTGATCGCGAGAGAAGGCGCTCCGCTGTTCGATTGGTCAAGCGAAGGCGCTGCCGGTCATCGAACGTGAAGACAGCGACATCAATCTCTTCCATAACCTTGCGGAGCAAGGCTGTGGCCTCCACGGCATCTCGCCGCTGTACCCGCAACGTCTCTCCGAGATCATTGGCTTCAACAAAGACCCCACCTAGCGCATCGGTCATCCGTGCCCCACGGGCCCGAATAGAATAATCGCCCTCTCTCAGGGCGGCTAGTAGATTGGAGATGGTCTGAAGAGGTAGGATGACCCGATTCTGTATTGCGAAGGAAAAACCAAGCCAGCAACTGAGTATAGCGACCGTGAGCGTCCATTCAACTTTGGGAGTAAATCCCCCTGTCCACAGCAGGATCATGCTCACGAGTATACCTGGAAGCCCCGCAATCAGCGCCAGGAGTAGTATGTATCTATCATGGGAAACCGAAGATTCCTGGCGCGGCGACTGGGTACTCCGGAATGTAGATACATCGCCAACGAGATGGCCGTCATCGTCAGATTTCCGCGACTGCGGCCGCGCGAGATCCAACGAATCATCGCGGATGGGATCATCCCTGCCGATGGCCGTCTTGTCCTTCTCGCTGGAGAGGCCTTTCATGGCCATGAT
>JABIQT010001083.1 GCA_018667995.1 Candidatus Latescibacterota bacterium | reverse complement strand
CTGGCGGCTCCCTTCGTGGGGGCGCACAATCTACGGCATGTCCAATCCTATGTAGATGATATGGTGCTGGTGGCGGACGAGGAAATCGCTATGGCCATGGGCATCATTCTCGAGCGGTGCAAAGTCGTTGCCGAACCCGCGGCGGCGGCTTCCGTGGCGGCACTTCTTTCGAATAAGATATCCATCGGAGACGCGCGGTCAGCCCTGTGCGTACTTTCGGGCGGCAACATCGATCCAATTCGTTTAGCCCAGCTTCTAGCTGGCACACGTGCCTCTTGATTGGAGATCTTTTGGTATGGGCGGATCTGTTTGTGCGGCATGAATGTTGATCCCCTATTTCCCATCTGTCACGAAAGAGTGAGTACGAATATTGAATGCAGAGCGGCTCTCAACTGGCGAGCTTGATGCAAACGAGTCCGGCCGCAATTGTCCCTATTGCAACGACTTTCCCCGCCGTGAGCTTTTCCCCGAGTAATACCACGCCAAGTACCGCTCCGACCACCACGGCGAATTCCCGTAAGGCTACGATGTATCCCACAGGCCCCATGGTAAATGCAAACAGAATGGTCAGATAAGTACCCGCGGATCCAGTTCCGATTATGAGAATCGACCGACGGGAACGAGCCAGTATCTTACGCACTTCGCCACGGTGTCGAGAGATCACAAGCGGCCAGATTGCCAGCACTGTGACAAGAAACATGGTCCAGATGTAAAGAATCGGATTGACTACTCCCACGCCCATTTTGTCGATAACCGAATATCCTATGATCGTCACTCCTACGCCCAGTGCGGACTTGAAGCCATCTATAGCCTGTTCATTCTGACGCAGCACGCCAGCGCCCATGGACAGGATACCCAGACACACCAGTCCAATTCCGGTCGCCCCGATCCAGTTGATGTCCTCGTTGAGAAAGAGCCATCCGCAGAATGCGGTGGCGCCGATCCCTGAGCCTCTTGCCACGGGATAGACTACCGAAATCTCCCCATATTCATAGGCGCGCGCCAACAGAATGAAATAACCGATGTGGAATATGCCGGTACCTATCATATAGGGATATCCCTGCCGGTACATGGCCCATATGGCGTCTACGCCCTCAAGCACCACCAGTCCCGCAACAAGGGGCAGCAGCACCAGAACAGAGACCCACAAGGCAAACCAGAAGACGACGATATTCCCTGACATTTTCCGCGCATAGAAATTCCACACGGCATGAAAGACGGCGGCGACCAGAACAACCAGGAATAGTGAAGTACTCATGAATGATCAAGGGATTGGTCAGAGGCAGGAATGATGCCACCATCTTCGTCAAGTCGAGGGTAGGGGAGCCCCTCTTTCTTGCACCGGGCACCGGCTGCCGGATAGGTGTACTCGAACAGAAGGCGCTTTCTCGTTTCCTGATCAACCCGGCATGATTTGTACATGCCGGCGGCCTCTCGCTGCCTGAGGGCTTCGTAGAGTATAACGGCAGATGCCACAGAGACATTCAGTGAATCTACCATGCCGTGGGTAGGAACCGATATACTGTCATCGGCCAGTGCGATAGCATTTTCGGATAGCCCATCGAGTTCGGCGCCTACCACGATGGCTGTAGGTCGGGTAAGATCTACGGACCGGTAGTCGCGTCCAGACCCGGACGGATGGGCGATCAGGATCTTCATATTCTGAGATCTCAACACTCCGTAGGCATCTTCCAGCCGCCGATGTATCACGAGATCCACCCACTTCTCGGAACCGCTTGCAGCGGCGCGGCGCACGCCCATTTGATCGTGATAGGTTACAGCGTGAATGGTCGGCACACCCACGGCATCGCAAGTTCTCAAAATGGCGGCCAGGTTATGGGTCTTGTGCACGTTATCCATCATAACCGTCAGATCCGGCTGGCGCCGATCGATAATCGCTTTGATTCTGCTGAAACGCCTTTGACTGTTTCCCATTGTTATCTCGAAAGATCCCCACATCCGGATGACGTGATTTAGTCGAGTCCGACACGCACGCTGCGCCCCGGCGTAGCCGCCCACACGGAAAGAGACTGTGCACCTACCTTGACAATGCCTTGTGACGTTTCGCCAACCGGGCTCCAACCGTCCTCGAGCGCCTCCCAGTCACAAGGAGGATCGCCAGCAGCCGGGACATAGAATAAGGTAAGCAAACGGCATCGATCCGATTGGCATTGCGCCTCCACGTAGCTTTCATGCCTATCCTCGAATATATCTCCAAGACGACCTTTGTTATAGGGCTCGTGGTAGGCATGTCGGCGGCGCTGATAGGTCAACCCGATACCGTCGAGTCCGACAATCCTGGCGGACAGCGCCGTCGTACCCGACCGGACTACAAAACGACCTTCCCTATCGGGCTCCGATTGATCGACCGTGTGCCACCGCAATGAGATGTCCCGGGACCCAGTTAGTTCTGCTTCGTCGAGCACAGCAACTATGCCGGGTAGCAGGTGGGCCACCGCTCGTTTATACCGCACTAAGCCCTCGTAGCATCCGGATAGGTCGAGACGCCACCCCCCACCTACATGCTCGTCGAACTGAGCATGTTCGATCTCGGCTCTGTGCATTTCGCCAGCGAACGTCTCCTGCCCATCAAACATCAGCACATTGTGGCCAAGAACACCGGCATTGTAGTAGCGGTACCGATTTTCTTCGAAGAAATCCTCGGGATACATAGGCGGTGAACAAAGATCAACGATCATTCGTTCTCCGTGCGCATCCACACACACCTGCCCGGCATCGTGGTGGCCGTGCGCCTCAGACCCGTGGCCCGCCTTGCTGAACACGACCGTATGCGGACGACGCTCGTGCCAGTCGGACCGACTGCTGATACATCCGCCGTGGGCGGGGAAGGCGTCCCCGAGTGGAAGACTGCCGTCGGGCGATTCAGGTTTAATGGTGTCGTCATACCAGAGCAGCTCGAGCGGTAGGAGCGATGAGTCCTCTCGATTCTGGTAGTTCAGATAGTACCACTGCAACATGCTACTTCCCGTTGCCGCTGCTACAGCCGCATAGTGGCTACTGCCAGGCGGGGCATTCGCATGGGTATCTCCGAAATCGACCACGCGGTCGGGCGGAGCGGTGAAGTACATGTACCATTTGCATGTTTCCGGGAATGGAGCTTCGGCGAGCAGGTTCTCGCCACCACCCGTATGATATCGGTGGGCCGAAAAATAGATTACTGGAAGGCGCGTCGCACCAGCGTATCCCGGATTTTCGTTGAACTCCCCCGCGGGGCCATAGACGGACCGATAGGCCAGCATGCGCTTGTGGGCCATATCCATGAGCTGTTGTGCATCCGGGTGGTGGTGTTCAAGAGCCATCCCTGCAATACCCAGGCCGCCCACTACGCAAGTCTGCCAGTTATTCTGCCGGGCGAAATACGATGCATTCTCATCGTAAGCCTGCATATAAGGCCGAATTCCACAACGGTCAATGCCATCGACGATCCACTCTCGTTCATGCTCTGATAGCATGGGATATAACCAGTCGAAGGCGAATCCAACCGCCTGACAGAGCTGCCCTGTTCGCAGATCCGCCGCTACAAAGTGGTGCGCAAGATCCCTCCACTCCGGCCAATGAGAAGCATCATAGAGCGCTTCTATCTGTACGAGCGCTGCGTCTTTATAGCTGAGGTCGTCCGTGATGAGGGCGACCAGTGCCGCATCCATGATGCGATCAGCTGCCGCCTGCACGATCACGTAATCGGCGTTCCCGTGTTTGGCCATTAGAGGATCGCGGCCAGGTATCATATCCGTGGGCACCAGCGGGGCACCACTGGCGCTCCTGTCTGCTCGGAGTTTTAACGATGTCCAGAGTTTCTGACCATGCCCGGACATAACGGACCGCTTGACATCAGCTAAGGAGCGCAGTCCATTCCGAGATTGTTCGGTCAGTAAGAGATGTGGTCCCATGGTCGGCCAGTCTCTTTGATTTCGGGACTACTGTCAACGTATTTCTCCCATTGTGATACTTGACAATTTCTTGGTAATGACGCATATAATAGACTCGAAACAAGCATTACCACGTTGGCCGCTGGGGAGCGGACAACACTCCGAAGGGATTCCATCAATGCCATTGAAATTAGCCTATTTGGGTGTCTGGCACAGTCACGCCGTGCTGCATGTGCGCGAGGCCGCTCTGAGGCCCGACGAGTTCCAGATTGTGGGCATGTACGAACCGGAAGAGGCCGTGCGCCAGCAGAAGTGGCTGCAGTGGACGAAATTCGTGCCGGACATTCAGGTATATGCTAATGTCGAAGAAGTACTGTTCAGCGAGGCCGAGGCCGTCATTGTAGAAGGCAGAATCCATCAGAATCTGGACTATGTTGAAAAAGCACTGAAAGCAGGAAAGCATGTGCTCTTGGAGAAGCCCGCAGGAATCGACCTGGCGCGACTCGAAGAACTCCAGAATCTTGCACAAGAGCGCGGGCTACAACTTCAGGTGGCCTACATGTGGCGCTACAATGCAGCCATCCATGAGATGTTGAGAATGGCGAAATCCGGCGCCCTGGGGGATTTATTTTACTACCGGGGACATATTCCAAAGCCCAAATCCTGGCATCCCCAAATCGAATCCACCCTGGGTAAGTACCAGGCTGGTGTCTACTTCGAAATGGCTGGCCATCTGGTGGATCTCATGGTCGCTCTTTTGGGAGAGCCTGTGAGGGCACAATCAGTACTTGGTAAGCATTTCGGGAATAAGTCCCAAGTTGACAATGCTGTCGTGCTGTATGAATTCCGATCCGATTGTACCGCCATTGTTGAAACGGCAGCCATGCATGTGGGTACCGATCGAACGCGCAGGATAGAGTTGTATGGAACCGAGGGCACAGCCATTCATAATCAGATTGGCTCGAACAACCTGAGTCTCTGTCTGGAAACAGGCCGCGAAGGATACCAGACCGGCTGGCAGGATCTCACCATAGAAACGCCAGACGACTTCCCCACTCTTCTACGGGAACTGGCGGCTTGCATCCGTGGGGATAAGGAACCCGACTATTCGGCGGCCCACGATCTGGCGGTACAGCGTGTACTGTTCCACGGCTGTGGGATTCCTGATGGTCGCGCCCTGAAGCCGGATGGCAGCAAACCCCAGATCCGGAGCGTGTGACCCGCAGCCCGCAGGACCAGCCAACGGGCATTGGTGTAAATACCGCTTGACAATCGAGGGAGCACTTCCTATTTTAGGAACCTAATCGGCGCGGGGTGGAGCAGTCTGGTAGCTCGTTGGGCTCATAACCCAAAGGTCGCAGGTTCAAATCCTGCCCCCGCTATACACGAAAGCCCTTAACTTTCAACAAGTTAAGGGCTTTCTGCTTTTGGACTCGGAATGCTCTTCTATCGCACATAATAGAAACGTGCAGGTCCGATGCTAGGGCTTGCCGCGATTCGCTCTGAATACCTATACAGTCAATAGATACGTTCTTCCAGTTCTGCCACATTTACTATCCCACAACTGCTTGTCCTTGTCCACATCAGAGTCGGTTGCGCGAGGACACCACCTGCTTCCCAATTCTGACCGTTCCACTATCGCGCATCATCACAGATGCCCTGAGATTAAGAACAGATAGTCTGTGTTCATCAAGAGGCCCTAGGATGGTTGCCCCGCTCGAAACCACACGAGCGGGACGTAAAGATTCGCCACGTGAGCGCGGTGTATAGGGATGTCATGGTTGTGCCAAGGACAATCCTTCGCATTCCGTTGAAAATCATTGACAGGTGTCGGTACAAATCTAATTTCAGACAATCCTGTCTTTTATTCCATCAAATTCTCAATATCATAATCCTAAGCTGACACATCAGAGCATGCTCAGTCGAGCTACAACCAATGGAGAACAATTACCACAACCAGGCACACCGCATATAGGTATTGCATGCGTGGTCCACAATTGAAGATCGCCCATTTCAGTATTTGGTTGACCTGCAACAGAACGGGCTTAAGGTTACATGACATCTGCAGGATATTTGACCGATCTACGACCAGTGTGCATTAAATCTGTGCAAGATCTACCGATCTCACGAACATAGCATTACCACAACGTTGTAAGGAGATTATCAGTGTTTTCTCAAATCTATATCAAGGTACTCCTGTTTTCCACGGTGATCCTCACAACCCTATCCACTGTTGCCTTCGCCCAGGTGCCAGAAGCCCGCATAACCGGCGACTTCGTCGTCAACGTATACGCACAAACCAGGAATGCTGACGAGCCTGATTCTGATGAGGTATTAACGCTGCAACTTGCCACGACGTTTGATGGAATTGGCGGCGGAACCTTTCAGATTCTTGCCTCATCGGATCCCACGACTGTCGGGGATGCAGGACCTTTTACCTATTTCGCCGACAGCAACGGGAATTTCACAGTGGTTTTTCCGACTGATGACAACCAGAACACGGCATTCCTCTCGGCCATCAGCCCGGACGGGCAGACTTTTTCAGGGGTTAGCCTTGATGATAACTTCAGGTCACTCATTTTTGGTATAAGAGAGTCTACTGGAAACACAAACGCCGATCTGGTTGGCGAGTTTATTTACACCAATTACCTGGGGATCGTGGACCATGAGAATCCCATTCTCGCGGACGGTATAGATGCCCATGTCAGCGTGACCAAAATTGTTGTAGACGGGAATGGAAACGGTACGGTCGAGATACTCTCAAGTTCGATTCCGTCTGATATAGGGGAGATTGGTGCATTTACCTACGCTGTTGCGGATGACGGAACCTTTACCGTTGACAGCGGAAACACAGGAATCGGAATTGTCAGTCCCGATAGCAGAAGCTTTACGATGATTAACACCCAACCGGACCACCAATCCATCAGCGTTGGGATCAAGAAATCCACAGGTAACACCAATGCCAGTATCTCTGGGGCGTATGCTTTCGATTTTCTGCTGCTCAATATTGGAGACGAGACGCACGAGGCACATGTTTCTGAGAAACTCTTAATCATCTTCGATGGCAACGGCAATGGCACTTTCGAAGTTCGTGGGGCGTCCACGCAATCGGAGGAGGGCGCCACCGGGTCATTCACGTACTCTATTAGTGACGACGGTACTTTTACGAGTAATGTGGACGGGGATATCATAACCGGAATAGCCAGCGCGGACGGACAACGGTTAACGTT
>JABIQT010001081.1 GCA_018667995.1 Candidatus Latescibacterota bacterium | reverse complement strand
GATCGTATAATGCGACGACTGACGGTGGGCGTGACGCTGGCTATAGATGACGATCCAAGTCGAGGTCGGACGCGTTTTTCGGCCAGCAGTGCTGAGATCATCGGGGCTGACATTTCTTATCCATTGATCGAAAATCAGATTTTTTCGGTAACCGGGTATGGAGATATTGCCAAGTTTTTAGACAGTGGTAGTGGAGGGGCTGTCGGTTTGCGCACCGACGTTCCCCAGTTTCTCGGACTGATTTCCTTGACGGCTCGTTTGGAGCAATACTTCATGGGGCGTGGTTTTATTCCGTCATTTTTCGATGAGACTTACGAGGTGACCAGTGTCCTCGCCAATGGTCAGGCACGATTTACTCAACTACGGTCATTGCGGGCTACGAGTGGCACCCATGGTACGTTGGAAGGACTGGTGCTTGGGCGAATCAAGCTGATGGCGTCCTATCGAACATTCTTTGAGCGACCGGACAATGGCGTCTTCCATGGGGAGGCCCACTTGTTGCAGACCATTCCACGTGTCACCGTTCGAGCAGTCTATGACAAGCAAGGAGTGGGAGGTCT
Source organism: Candidatus Latescibacterota bacterium (assembly GCA_018667995.1). GTDB lineage: Bacteria > JAAXHH01 > JAAXHH01 > JAAXHH01 > JABIQT01 > JABIQT01. Next base: position 3,465 of record JABIQT010001081.1, on the reverse strand, counting down.
GTCCGACTTGAAGAGGCTCGACAACCGGTCAATCGCATTGGCCGAGGCTACATATAGGATTTACCCTTTTTTGCTCGTGGGATTCGACTATAGATGGACATTTGCCTTCGATGACGCGCCCAATGTCAAAACTTACCGCCCCCAGGAACGATTTTCGCCCAAAATCATGTTCGATCTGAAATTTTGATCTTTTAGGGGCTGGGGCGGATGTGCGGAAGACTGCCGTGTACTGCGTATCCAGGAATGCTCGAAGGAATTAACCAAGAGATCTTGATACATTCCCATGAAGCTTCCCAATCTGAGGATGCGGTCGTTCCTCTCATCGGCAATCGATTTTCTCTATCCCCCCTGTTGTGTATCGTGTTCAGGAATTGTTGATCAGTCCGCTGATGTTTTGTGCCTCGAATGTGCCGGGGCTCTTCCACTAATCAGTGCTCCTTATTGCCCACGGTGCGGTGCTCCTGATATTGAGAATAGTCATCTTTGTACGTTGGTGAATCCCGGGCGGAACTTCCACCTTGCCAGGTCTGCCGCGGTCTTTGATGAACAAGTTCAGAAACTCATCCATCGGCTGAAATACCAGCGCCGGCGCCACATCGGTACATATTTTGGCGAAAAATTGGGAAAAATGATTGAAAAGGACGAGCAAGTCGCACATATTAGTTGGCTCGTACCTGTGCCACTACACAGGACTCGCTTGAGAGAGCGTGGATACAATCAGAGTGATTTTGTGACGCAGGGCATATCGACGATTACTAAACTCCCCATTCAAACTGGCATTCTCGAACGGACTCGCAACACCCGATCCCAGACGAAATTGTCGCAGGATGAGCGGGCGGTTAATATGCGAGATGTCTTCCGCGTGACGGACCGTGCTGCGGTAAAGAACCAGCGGATTGGCCTTGTAGATGACGTAATGACTACGGGATCTACCTTTGACAGTTGTGCCGGAGCGCTGCTGGAGGCGGGAGCTGAAAAGGTCTTCGCCCTGGCTATAGCACGTGCGTAACAGAATACGAACCCTTTTTCGGAGGATATATATCCCATGCATATCGGGATTCTAACGGGCGGCGGTGATTGTCCAGGACTAAATGCCGCAATTCGCGGAGTGACCCGCCGATCTATTGATAGTTACGGCTCCACCGTCGTAGGAATTCACAACGGCTGGGCAGGCTTGATAAATGGGGACACGGAACCGTTGAGTCTTTACTCGGTGTCCGGTATCCTGGGGCGTGGTGGGACCATTCTGGGAACATCTCGGACAAATCCGGTGAAACACGCTGATGAAGTGGAGATGATCAAAGAGAATGTTAAGAAATTCGGTCTCGATGCCGTCGTCGCCATTGGCGGAGAAGACACGCTGGGAGCTGCCGCGAAGTTGAACGAAATGGGTATTCCCATGGTCGGACTGCCGAAAACCATCGATAACGATATTGTCGGTACCGAGTATACCTTTGGATTCGATACAGCTGTGACCATTGCTACCGACGCCATAGATCGCCTGCATACAACAGCCGAATCACACCATAGGGTGATGGTCATTGAGGTTATGGGGCGGCATACCGGTTGGATCGCCCTGAAGGCTGGTATTGCGGGAGGGGCCGACTGTATCCTTATTCCAGAGGATCCGGTCCCGATCTCCTATATCTGCGATCTGGTTAGTCTTCGAAAAGAACGCGGTAAGACATTCAGTCTGGTCGTAGTCGCGGAAGGATTCACACCCAAGGACGCAGACCAGTTCGTCGTTCAGGATGAAAAACGGGACGAATTCGGGCATGTTCGCCTTGGGGGAATCGGGCACCTCATCGGAGCACAAATCGAAAAGCAGTCGGGGACAGAGACCCGGGTAACCATTCTGGGACATATTCAGCGGGGAGGTTCGCCCACAGCATATGATCGGGTCCTCGCAACACGCTATGGTGTCGCTGCAGCCGATTTAGTGCACAAAGGTGAGTTTGGGCGGATGGTAGCCCTTCAGTCGTCGAAGATCACGTCGATTCCTCTATCTGATATGGTGGGAAAGATACGAACAGTGGACCTTGACTTATATGAAGTAGCCAAAGTCTTTTTCGGTTAAAAGGAACCTATGACAAGCGAAAAACGGCGTCCTATTATCGCCGGAAACTGGAAAATGAATACCACGCCCGAAGAGGGCGCTGCACTTGCTGAGTCGGTACTAAATCAGTCCATGCAGTTACCTGATCTGGACATGGTCGTCTGCCCGCCTTTCACAGGTTTGCATGCTGTGGCGGAGAGGCTTACGGGAAGCTCTGTGAGCCTCGGTGCCCAGGATATGCATTGGGAATCGGATGGGGCTTATACAGGGGCAATCTCGGCCAAAATGTTGTTGACACTCGGGTGTCGCCACGTTATATTGGGACACTCTGAAAGACGTACTATTTTTGGCGAATCAGATGACCATGTAAACCGCAAAATTCATCAGGCTTTGACGACGGGGCTTTTGCCGATAGTCTGTGTAGGCGAATCGCTTGATGAGCGGGAATCGCGTCGGACCGAGCAAGTAGTCACCGTTCAGATACGCGCGGCGCTGTCGGGTATAAGTGAAGGTCAAATGGAAGGTCTCGTCCTGGCCTACGAACCGATTTGGGCCATCGGCACCGGGCGCGTAGCAACACCAGAGCAAGCGAATTCAGTTCACCACCACATCAGGTCATTGGTGGAAGCCCAGTTTGGCGCACATGTGTCATCCGCCATTCGAATTCAATACGGTGGTAGCGTCAAACCAGATAACGCACATGAACTTCTCTCGCAGCCAGACATTGACGGTGCCCTCATCGGGGGCGCCAGCCTTGAAGCTGATAGTTTCATAGCCATCGCGCAAGCGGCGGTATCATAACCTGAAATCCAGTTCGCCCGATTTGGTCTTGCAGGCGAAAGCTCCGTACTGGGGTCCGTACTATGTCCAGTTTTGTAACGATTGTTCACGTGTTGGTTTGCGTGGTGCTCATCATCTCGGTTCTCCTCCAGTCCGGAAAAGGCGGGGGAATGTCCAGCGCCTTTGGCGGCGGTGGTGGAGGCGGCGGCGGCGGGGCCGGCGGTGGTATGTCCAGTCAGATGTTCGGTGGACGCGGCGCCGGGTCATTCCTCGGTAAAGTCACCGCTGTTGCTGCTGTTCTGTACATGGTGCTTGTCATTGGTCTGAACCTGTTGCCTGATGAAGTGCAGGGACCCCGTAGTCTGATCCAAGATGAGGCTCTGAAAAATCAGCAGGCATCGCCCGCTCAAGGTCTTCCTACAGTACCTGTGGACGGCGCAACGGCTGTACCCGCCACACCGGTAGATTCACCGGCTCCAGCCGAAGGCGCTGGTGAGGCAAATCCTCAATAGAAGTGCCCGGTGGTCGAATAGCTTAACGCCGAAGTGGTGGAATTGGTAGACACGCTGTCTTGAGGGGGCAGTGGGAGAAATCCCGTCCCGGTTCGAATCCGGGCTTCGGCATCGTAT
>JABIQT010001041.1 GCA_018667995.1 Candidatus Latescibacterota bacterium | reverse complement strand
CGCCTGTAGCGGTATTTTGCGGGAGAATCAGGGGATAATATCATTAGAATTATCTGCTGGCAGTACGACGACAGCGACAGTATTCCTGCAGCGGAAAGGTCAGACAGCGATGAGCCCCGAAGCATGAAATTATTATGGGGATCTTTTCATTCGAATTAGCCACCTTAAGGCTAGGCGGCTTCAATATATCTAGGCCCCGATAGAAATGCAACATACCAGGAAGTCGGATCACCTTAAAGCCCACCTATTGGGGATTGGTGCCATGAGGTAATCTGGTAGAAGGTCTCCAACTGCCGACCAACAGTTTCCATGCCTGCACGTTCTATGGGCAGCATATGTTACTCACATTCCTAGTGATATACAGGAAACCAGACCATCAGCTATCAGCATCACCACTTGACAATGAACGCTTCACCACGGAGTGACATTCCACGACCTTGAACCCCAACACCGCACAGGCTGATGCTACGTTCAGGGAGTTTTTGAAGCCAAACGTTGGGATTTCGATGATCTTGTCACACCTGTCCATCACCTCGCGACTGACACCCAGGGCCTCGTTTCCGAGAACGATTCCGAGCTCTTCCGGCACGTTGGCATGGGCATAGGGTTCGGACGCTGATGTGGTTTCTGCCGCCCAAATCGGTACATTCAAGTCTTGCAGATAGTCTATGGCTTCAAGTGTGGAGTCAAAATGTAGCCACGGAACGAAATTCATGGTTCCCAGCGACGTCTTTTCGAGTTTCTTGTGCGGCGGGTACGCGGTATACCCGCAGAGGAAAAGACCCTTTACACGGAGAATGTCACACGTGCGAAATATAGATCCGACATTGAAGGCACTTCTGAGGTTGTCCAGAATGAAATAAAGCCGTGTCTTAGGAAGGGCGTTGTAGGCATCGAGAGTCATCTCCGCATCATGGCTGCGGACCTCAAAGCTCGTTTCCATATCTCCACGTTTTGCCATGTTACCCACCATACGTCGATCTTAAGTACCGTTTTCCTGACTCGCCCCAATGCAAGCGAAGCATATCAAGCTGCTGCCGATATGGTGTTCAGGATTTCAGCTTTAAATGTTACGCCGACACAGAGCCGGAACGCTATCGCTGGGCTGTCAAAAGATGGCTCCACCACTGATATGCGCCGTCGTCACTAAAGCCGGGGATCTGATCCAGCAGCGACTGATAGCGGTGATACTCGGGCAGTAGCATGCCGACATGCGAATGACCCCCAGGGGCCGATGCCGATTGTATGTCCGCCAATGTAGCTGGCCGGATTCTGCCTTCAATCCAGAATCCTCGATACGTGAATGTTTCGATCGGAATCAGGTGTGTTGAGGCCGGCACATCGGACAGCATGTTATCAGGGAGCGATGATGTGTAGAGACGGTATACGATGGGGTCGATCTCGAATCCTGCATGGCCAAATGCCCGCTGTCCCTCCACATTTCCCGCACGTACCAGCGCTCGAATAAGCTGCACTTCCGCAGTGCCTGCATGGGTCTTCTGTGCCTCGATCAGAGCTGATCCCACCCCGCAGCCCCTGATATCTGGCTGCACGGCCAATAGATCCAGTTCCCAGCGACGTGTTCCTTGAGCATCAAACGTCGCGAATCCATCCGCATAACCGATGACCTTCGACGCCTCGACTGCTACAAATGCTACATGAGTCTTCTTCATCAGCAAACGGCGCACCGTGTCCTCATCGATTGCATCATGAGACCACGTGTCACGATGAAGGGATACGATGCCATCGGCGTCGTCAGGTTCGGCACGTCTGACGGTCACTGTAATACTCATTCCACTATCTCTTTGTCATTTTCTGAGAATGGGGTCTGGACGACGACATGGAGGGGGGCTGACGGGCCGTGCGTTAATGTGTGAACCTCGCCGGGCTCTACGATGAGCACATCGCCACTACATTGCTCAATCTTATTATCTTCAACGACGGCCCTGCTCTGACCTCTCGCTACCATATATACCTCACACATCAGCTTGTAGTAGTGTTCATAGTCAGTTCGCCATCTGTCACAGGCAAACCAGCAACATACACCATACTGGTAAGACTTACTCTCGTCCAGAGGCACATCACCCCATAGCCACTTCGTCGGGGAGTATCTGCCCGATGTGTCGTATTTGAATATACTGAGATTGGGCTACTAGAACAGGTTGCCGTCAAGAACGTACCCATAATG
>JABIQT010001079.1 GCA_018667995.1 Candidatus Latescibacterota bacterium | reverse complement strand
TGATCTGTCCCTCACGAATCATTTCCGGTTTGATCAGATCGACCACCCCTGTCGTAGAAATGACCACATCTCCTTTTAAGAGCGCCTCATCGAGCGTCACATTTGTGCCGCCACAGTCCTGGAATCGCTTCTGCGACTCAGCGCTGGGATCCACCCCCACCACATTGAACCCGTAATCCATCAGCAACCGTGCTATGCCCAGTCCAGCGGCCCCAAGACCAATCTGGGCGCAGACCATGCCCTCGTGACTAGGGCGCCCCGTCTCACGCAGGGCGCTCAGGACGGCGGCAAGCGTGACGGTAGCCGTCCCATGCTGATCATCATGCATGACGGGCTTTGAGAGACGCCTGTTCAACTCATCTTCGATATAGTAGCAGTCAGGTATACGAATGTCTTCCAGGTGAATGCCGCCAAACGTCGGCGCGATGGCCTCGACGGTCGATACGAAAGCCTCGGGGTCACGCGTGTCCACCAATATGGGTATGGCGCTCAACCCAACAAACCGGTCGTAGAGGACGGCCTTTCCTTCCATCACCGGCATGCTGGCCAGCGCACCGATGTCTCCCAAACCAAGCACCCGGGTCCCGTTGGTGAAAATTCCCACGCTGCTGCCAATTCCAGTATACCGGCGCGCCAGTTCTGGATCGTCCTCAATCGCTCGGCACACCCGGGCCACGCCTGGCGTGTAAATGTACCTCATGTCGTCCAAACGCTCGAGCGGGTGGGTTCTCCCGCTCCTGATTTTTCCACCCTCGTGACGTTCGAATACCAAGTCCTTTACTTCCAGAATCTCGGCTTCCGTATTGTCCCGGATTGTATCTTCGATCTGCTGGAGGTGCCGTCGGTCATGGACCGATATGGTAATCTCTCGGATAGAGCTATCGCGCCCGATGAACTGAGTGACAATATCGCCAATCAGGGCGCCTTCCTTCCCGATCGAGGACAACAAGCGTCCCAGCGAACCAGCACGGTGGGGGTTCTTCACTAACAATACCACATCTTCCTCAGGAACTGGTGCAGGCACTGAATTCATGGGTAGCATCCTCTATATTGTAGCACATTGTAACCTCGATAGGGCACTCAGCTTGTCGAGCACTAATAAACTGCACCGTGGTTTTCGACGGGCCATGCGGGGAGACTCACGCCTTCCCATAATCCGGATTGGGAGCAGGGATCTTAGCCTCGATGTCTATCCGCCAGCGATCCAACCGTTCCTTCAAACGCGCGGTTGTTGCAGGTTCCTGTTCAGCCAGATTCATTGACTCGTTCAAATCTTCTTTGAGATTGTAAAGCTCCAAACGGCCGTCTTCATAGAATTCAATGAGTTTGTACGCTCCGCAACGAACGGATGATCCGGGGGTGCCTCCCTGATTGCCGTAATGGGGATAATGCCAGAAGATACAGCCCCGATCTACGGTTCCCGTCTCCTCAAGAACAGTCAGAAGACTCTCCCCGTCTGCGTGTTGCTCTGGGATAGGGTCCAGCCCAGCCATTTCGAGCATGGTGGGGTAGAAGTCTGTGCTGGTGACGGGGGTATCGCTTATGGTCCCTCCGCCGATGTGACCGGGCCACTTTACAATAAGGGGTTCACGGGTGCCGCCTTCGTACATCCACCCCTTACCCTCCGCCAAGGGCGCATTGCATGTGGGAGATCCCTCGGAAGTCGCCAGTCCACCGTTATCGGAGAAAAAGATGACCACAGTATCATCGGTCAACCCGGTTTCCTCAAGCACATCCAACAACCTACCGACATTCTCATCAAGACTCTCGATCATGGCTGCGTAGACCGGATCTGATTGGACCAGACGCCGTTTGATCCGTTGATCCTTTTTGTGGTCGCTGGGAAAGTAGTCCCCTTCGGCGAAGGTGTCTACCGTATCAAGGCCCATTGATGCTGCTTTGGTTCTGTATTTTTCGATCTTATCCTGCTTGGCCTGTATGGGTGTGTGGACCGTATAATACCAGAGATTGAGATAGAAAGGCTTGTCCTTGTTTTCTCGAATGAGGTCAATGGCCTCGTCCGTCAACCGGTCCGTTAGATATTCGCCATCCGGACCATCGACGAGCGTGTCTATTCCCCAGGGACTGAAATACCCCTGATGGGGATGTCCCTGTTCCCAACCACCTATATTCACGTCGAAACCTTGCTTGTCGGGATAGTATTCCGGGCCGCCAAGATGCCATTTGCCAACATGCCATGTATCGTATCCGCCGTCCTTAAGGGCACTGGCTATGGTATGATTCTCGAGTGGCAAGTGCCTCAGATAGGGGACGTCGATCAGCTTACCTTTGGCGGGATGGGACTTCCCTGACCAGTCGATAAAATTGGTGACGCCGACAGACGCAGGATAACGCCCCGTGAGGATGCTTGCTCGGGTGGGCGAACAGACTGGACAGGCCGCATAGGCATCTGTAAAACGCATACCGGAAGCGGCGAGGCGATCGATGTTCGGCGTCTCGTAGAATGAGCTGCCGTAGCAGCCAAGATCCGTCCATCCCATGTCATCAATAAGAATGAAGACGAAATTGGGTTTTCTCATCGATTGTCCCTTTGCCTGAGCTGTGTTTTTGGATTCTACGGATGAATCGGACGCGCTGAGTATCTGAGCCAGAGAGACACGGACGTTTCCATTTCTCCAACTAAGGAATTGATGGGGCCACATCCAGGTGAATTCGCGACCGTGCCCTCCGTGTCATACCCGTAGGAATTTCGCGGCGTCCACCTAAGTATCGGTGCCGCTCTCTCGGCTAAAAATACCTATCTGAGAGGGAGCCCCTATGACTGGATCTTCTGGGCCGGCAGGAGCAAAATGGACGTTGTATCCGTAGCGATCGGCAACACGCCTGGACCAGAACTGAAATTCCGTGCGGGTCCACTCAAAACGGTGGTCGTGATGCCGGAACTCGCCTGCGGGCAGGGACATCCAACGCACATTGTATTCGCGATTTGGTGTGGTGATTATGATAGTCTGCGGCTGTGCAAACTCAAAGATACTTCCTTCGAAAGCTGATAGCGACTCAGGATCCAAGTGCTCAATGACCTCCACCATGGCCGCCGCATCGTATCCTGAAAGGCGCAGATCTCGGTATGCCAACGATCCTCGGATCAATTTGATTCGACGCAGGTCGTGTGCCTGCATTTGCGTCAAACGAAGACGCTCGGCAGCCCAGTCGAGGTTCCTCTGGGAGACGTCCATACCGACGATCTCGGTAAACTGGCTCTCCTTGAGTAGCATGCGCATCAGCTTTCCGTCTCCACAGCCCAGATCCAGGACGCGTGCTCCTCCACTCTGTTTCAGGAGATCTCTCACCGCGTGGAGTCTCTGTTTATGCAAACCGCCGTTGGCCTCCAACGGGTCCTCCTCCGAAGTGGTTTCCTGCAAGAGAATTCGGATTTCGAATGCGGAGATCAGTTCGGCCCGCGTGCTGCTTCATCCGCTGCGATCCATTCCTGCCACTTCGTTTCCTCTTCGGTCAGGAAACCCCAGTTACACCGCGCCTGAAGCTGTTCATCGGCTCCGAAGAGACGCAGGATCCGATGATCTTGGCTTTCGCGTGCCTCGGCAATTATTCTCTTACTGTTTGGACCGTCGTGGGTGTCTGTATGTTTGAGCCAGCAGTGGTTGTAGAATATACTGAAAAAGTATCTCAGGTCATCAGATACATTGTAGGTACCACTGTGAATCAGTCCATTGTGTGTGAATACAACGTCCCCCGCCTCCGGATAGACCAGGATTTCGTCCGGTCGACTGTCTTTCAGCTGGTCCTCGGCAATGGTTATGGGGTCGATGTGCGAACGAGGGATCACCCGTAGCGGACCATTTCGATCGTCCACATCCTGTAGATAGCTGATGGCATTGAATGCAAGGGGCCGATGATAGGAACCGTCGGGCACACGTGCCCAGCGGTCACGGTGCCATCCCTTCACCTTGCCCGCCACCTCTTCGCCACCTTCGTTAGGAAAGGCCGCGAGTGTCAGATTGTCCAGTTGAAGGAACGGTCCGATGATCTGTTCCGCAAAATTGAGCAGGTCGGGATTCGACACTTGAGGAAACATCAAATCGGGCAGGTGCTCGACCGTATTCCCGAACCACCATTGCGCCTGGTCCGCGGACCCACTGTTCAACTTGCGCAGACCAGCTCGCATGGCTTCCATAGTCGGTTCATCATATACCTTTTTGAAAATGGCATACCCTTGCTGCTTAAATGAACTTAATGAGGACGCGACGGCAGTCATCTTGTGATACTCCTTGGACGTGGCGTGGTACCGCGAGTGTTGGGTGAACCAGGGCCGCTCTCCCCGATGTCTCACGGTAACTCGTTAGATAAATAATGACGCCGGACAGGCGAGTGGTTAGTTGCTGATCAGAGCCTGAGGATAGATCTGAAGTTCGACAATCGGGGGATCCTTGAGCCCTGGTCCCTCTAAGATAATATGTACATCATTCATAGATTACCGATAGAAGCTTGTCAATGGACAAATCTATCGTTCCGTCGTTTGCGGAAATGTCCATAATCGGCACGTGACTATCCCGCAACCGGACAAAACCCGAATAGCCTTCATCCCATACCCACCGGCTTGCTTCCCCGATGGCGGTATATGAGCGAAAACCAGATTGGCACACATAGTGCTTCTAAATCACAAAGCACTGCGGTATATGTTCCGAATTGAGAATCCAAACCTACCACCGAGGAGACTATGGACGCACTAGTCTACGACCTGCGACACGGGCTACGCTTACTGTTTAAGCATCCGAGTTTCACCGTCATTGCCATTACCATTCTGGCTCTGGGGATAGGTGCAAACAGCGCCATATTCAGTATTGTAAACGGCGTACTTCTTCGACCGCTTGACTTCGACTCGCCTGACCGCTTACTGATGATCTGGGGCCAGAACCAGAAAACCGGCGTCCAGTCAGACCCCGTGTCCTATCCAAACTTCCTGGATTGGCGGAAGCGAAATCGTTCGTTCGAAGAAATGGCAGCGGTGACACCCCTATGGCGATTCAACATGACCGGAACCGGAAATCCAGAACGCATCACAGGAATGTTCGCGACACCGAACCTGATGCGCACACTTGGTGCCGGTCCCTTTATGGGACGCGATTTCACCGAGGCGGACGCTGCTGCCGGTTCGGAGCCCACTATCATTTTGAGTCACAAATTCTGGCAACGCAAATTCTCCAGTAACCCTGCGATCATTGGGAATTCGGTGATGCTCGACGGCATTGCATTCACGGCGATCGCAATTTTACCCCCAGGACTCTCGGTGCTGGAGAACGTCGATATCTGGACGCCCATTACGGCTGATAATCCTGCCATGGCACGGTTCATCGACAGGCGCTCCGTACGCTTATTTCGCCCAATAGGGCGTTTGCG
>JABIQT010000690.1 GCA_018667995.1 Candidatus Latescibacterota bacterium | reverse complement strand
GCTGACGGTCCCAGACGAGACTGGTCCACTTGGGTTGATCGTGGCAGAATAGGTTAGTGGATCGCCGTCCGGATCGGATCCAGTGAGACTCAGTGATAGTGTTTGCCCCTCAGCGACGGACTGATTGCCAATGCTGCTCAGGCTTGGGGCCTGGTTTACGTTATTGACGGTCACCGTGATGGTCTCCGAGTCTTCACCACCGTTTCCATCACTTACGGTGAAGGCCACTGTATATGAGCCTGCCTCGCTAAAGCTGGGTGTAAAGCTGAAGATGTTGCCACTCAGGCTGACGGTCCCAGACGAGACTGGTCCACTTGGGTTGATCGTGGCAGAATAGGTTAGTGGATCGCCGTCCGGATCGGATGCTGACAGCTGAACTGTTAGATTCTGGCCCTCGTTGACGGTTCGACTCCCTACAGATCCCAGAGTTGGAGCGGTATTTTGGTTCACCACTGTAATTGTGAAACTGACCCATTCAAGGCCTACGTATGTACCTAGTGCCGTTCTCCAGACGTACTCAACCGCAAATTGATATGTCCCCGGAGCCACGTTGCTAGCTACTTCAACCCTGTGAGAGATGGTCGGGGCCCCGCAACAGACTACCGGCCCGAGCGCTTGAGTTGTGAAGTGGGTTATCCCTGCGGGGGGAGACCACCCGCTAGGGAACTCGGCTGACCATACATCAACGGACACGGTTGAAATACCAGTCATTGTTGTGGTAAAGGTCTGGTAGAATCCGGGGAAGATGGTTGCCGACACTTGTTGCAACAGTTGAGCTTCTGATGGTTTCGCGGCTCTCATTGGGCCTCGAACCGTCTCAGAGACTGCAAGTGGAGCCTGTCTCTCGGCTATGACTAGTGGTTCCTTGGCGTTAACCCGTCCGACAGTCAACCATATGAATGCGACCAGCAGTAAATGGCCCCGGGCCCACACTAGTTCACGCTTGTTGGACACGAGGCCCGATACTGTCGTCATCGGTAACCTCCGCGTGCATTCTTCATCCAGACCCTCCAAGTTCGCCACAACGCGGGACATGTCTTTCCCCGCGAAAAGGTGCGCACATAAGAACACAATATCACATATAGGTTTGATCATCAACACGTCGTTCAATGATGATGACTGATTGGTGTTACCTGGCATGAAATTGGAGACGTCGTATTGGAATTCAAGATACTTGACATAGTATCATGAACTCAAGACAATAGGGGCAAGCGAAAACAACCAGTTACGGCCCCGAATCTGGGCGAACATTGGCAGGCTATCTTGAAGTCGACATATGATCTGATGAAAGCGTCCGGGCGGCGAGACGAAAAACTGACTGTCTACAGCGCGATCGAAGGGTTCCTGTCGCGTGACCTAAATCCGAACACACGCCGAGCATTCGCGACAGATCTCAAGCGATTTGCCGTCGACTACGGAAACTGGCAAATCAACGAGCTTACGAAGAAGGAGCTAAAGGCTTACCTGGATGGCCTCGTCAAGCGATCTGGCGAGCCCGTGGCTATCTCAACGTACAACAGACACTTCGGGACCTTGCAGAATCTCTTTGGCTGGACTGCGTCACTTGGGCGAGAAGCAGAGAGTGACGAATTCCTGTCGGGTATCGTCCGCTCACCCCTCAGTGGTTTGAGGCGGAAGAAGGCTCCAGCTGCACTACCGAGACCACTGGCCCCTAGTGACGCGGCCACGATTCTCTCACGGGCCGAACCATACCGAGATAAGGCACTGTTCACCTTGCTTTACGATTCTGGTGTTCGAATTCAAGAGGCGCTCAATATCGACGTGGAGGATCTTGATCTTAGAGAGGGAACGGTCCGTATCTGGGGGAAGGGTTCCCGAGAGAGAGTGGGATTCCTATCGAAGAGATCTGCAAAGCTCATCGAGCGTTACTTGCGTGATCGGGGCAGAGTATCGACAGGTGCCCTTTTCGTTTCTCGCCAGTACACCGAAGCAACAGGTGATCGCCTTAGCTACGCCATGGCCTATCGTCTGTTTCGGAAGTATTCAGAAGGGATTTCGTATCGTGGCAGTCCGGCCTCAATGCATCAGTTGCGCCATTCGTTCGGTTCGGAAAGGGCAGGCGTCATTGATGCACTCGCTTTACGCCAACTGATGGGACATCGCAGCCTCCGGACGACTCTTCGGTACGCGGAAGTTAACCCGGCCGCAGCACATGAGGCTTTCCGGAGATACGAGGCCGATAGACAACGAGAGTAGCATGGGATGACAACCATACACTGGCAATAACTTGTGGCGGTTGGGTCGCATACTGCCGGATGGTTTCTCCGATTATAGCCGCATTTTTCCGTGGTTTCCGTAATGTGCAAGAAATTGCTTGCTTCTTTTACGGAAGCATACTTAGACTGCAGATAACATTACCAGAGACCTTACCGTCGGAGGGACGGGTGTAAGGCTCTCGGTCCGTGGCACAGAACCTTTAGCGGGAATCCGCTTGGGATGTGTCTGGGACTGGGAGCTTTTTTCGTTCTAACAAGCAAGGAGGAATAGATGAATCCGTTGAAGATCAAGGTCATTCTTCAGGCCTTGGGTGTCAGCAAGAAGGACCTTTCGCGCGAGACTGGCCTATCCGTCTTCTACCTAAGCAGAATGTTCAACGACAAAGTCGTTAGGCCGACTCGGAATACTCGAAAGAGGCTTGCAGCGGGAGTCCGTCGCCTAATCAGTGATGAGAACGTGCTATAGCCGCAGTTAATCTTGCCGCAGGGCGGGGGCGCCCCACGGCTTCACGCATTATGAGAGGACACGATGAACGATAAGACTTCAAACCCTGGTTCCGCGCCCCGCCATTCGGGCCAAGCGAGCATTGCACAAATAGTGAACACAATGAGCGGCGTGGAAACGGTCCAGCAATGGAGTACGAGAGAGCTTCTTGATGCGGAATTTTCGCCCCTTCGATGGATCATTCCATCTCTAATCCCAGAGGGGCTCACAATTCTCGCAGGGCCACCGAAGGTGGGAAAGAGCTGGCTTTCAATGCAGTGTGCATCTGCAGTTGGCGAAGGGGGAGAGATGTTCGGTCGTCCGGTCAAAGCAGGGTCCGCACTCGTTTATGCCCTGGAGGACAACGGGCGAAGATTGCAGTCTCGATTGCGTAGGCAGGGAGCCGATCGAACAGACAATGTGATCTGGCGAGCAACAGAATGGCCAGGTTGGGAGACCGTCGAGCAAGAGCTGAGAGCGACAATGCCTGATCTCGTTGTCATCGACACACTGGCTCGGGCAACCGGAGGTGGCGTAGACCAGAATGACGCGGGGCAGATGAGTGAGGAGTTGGGACCATACCAAAGGTTCGCTCTCGACAATCACATTTCCGTCCTCGTCATCGATCACGTTAGAAAGGGCAGTGAGGGGTCGCTCCTCGACCGAGTTCGGGGCTCTACCGCCAAGACCGCCACGGCAGATGCGATTCTTGTGCTACAGAAGGGGGCACAAGGTGCGACTCTTGATGTAGTCGGTCGAGACATGGAAGAGGAGGTTTCGCTTCTACTTGAGTTCGAGAAAACCACCTGCCTATGGACGGTTGTTGGTGACGCGAGCCGTCCTCAGCCATCCGAGCATGAAGAGGACCTCCTGACTGCGATTCACGAGTTGGTTGCGCAGGGAGAGATCGTGACGACTACTGCGGTGGCCGCAAAGATTCAGCGCGACAAGGGACAAGTAAGCAGGACAATGAAGCGGCTGCGGTTGGCTGGCCGTTTGATCAAGGGGAAGCCTATAGGCAGAGAGCAGCCCTACCTGCCTGTCGACGGAATCAATGGAGTCAACGGTCAAACGTCCCCGTATGGAAAACCTTTGACTGTTGATTCGATTGACTCGGGAGGCAACGGGATAGAGGGCCGTGGATTGTTCGCTACAGGAAAAGGTGCAATCAAGAAGGTGTTAGGGCTCAATGGGAACAGCTAAGAAACGTGTGAGGGCCGAGTATTCGGCCAATGGTGTTCCCAGGTGCGTACTGAGCGTCGAGGAATCGGCATACTTTCTGAACCTCAGCCGGTCGAAGACGTTCATGCTGATCAGTTCAGGAGAGATACCGTCGTTCAAGTGCGGTCGCCGTCGAGGTATCCGAATCGAAGATCTTGAGGCCTTCGCAGCCAACAATACAAAGAGGGAGAATCTGAGGTAGCCTTAAGCCTCCAGGGCGGCGATCGCCTCTCTAAGGCCTGCTTCACGAGTCTCCGTATACCTGAGTGTCATCCTGATATCTGAGTGACCAGCAAGAGCTCTGATGCGGTCAACTTGAACACCACGATCTGCTAGTCGGGTGCAAAACGTATCGCGAAGGCGATGGACGGTGGCAGAGGAGATGCCAGCCTCTTCACCGGCCATCCTGACAGCCTTAAGGATGTCAGCGGCATTTCCAAAGACTGAGAGCGAGGCAACCTTTCCTGCAGCATTCTCTGTGCGATGGCGCTCAAGAATCTCTCTAACACGATGCGTCATTGGGATTTCGCGAGGCGTCTTGTTCTTTGTGTGCTGTACTCGGATCATCGACTTGTCGAAATCGACATCGTTCCATCTAAGTCTCCTGAGTTCGCCCTTCCGCATGCCGGTGTCCACGGCAATCGAGGCCACGTCCTTAGAGGTCCCGTGAAGCTTGCCGAGCAAACGGCCAAGCTCCTCTTCCGAATAGGGCTTCGGGAGTTTCTCTTGTTCCCGTAGCATGCTGATAGGCTCCACCGGATTGCGAGGGAGATAGCCCCAGCGGATGCCGCTTCCGAAGATGGTTGACAGGCACGACCGGCAGCGGTTGTACGACGCCACCGACCAACCTTCGTCTTGCTTCCTCGCCAAGTAGCCTTCAATTGCTCGAGTCGACAGCTTTGCCAGGGAGGTGTCTCCGAACGCCTCGACAAGCACGTTGATGGTTGGCCCCGTCGAGGCCCAAGTGCTCGGGGCCCAGCCTTTGTAGTTGGTTCGGAACTCGTCGCAGAGGTCTGAGAAGGTCATCCCATGGCTACGGCTGTGACTGGCTATGGACTCGTAGTCGCCTCGACTCAGGGCCTCGTCGATCTCTCTCGCCTTGGTTTTTGCGATTTCGAGATAAGGGGTCTTAAGGCTCTTGCGTTGCCGCCCCTCGGGTGTAGTGTATAGGGCTTGCCAGCGATTCTCGCGCTTCCGGAGTCTCACCTGGCCTATCTCATAAACACTATCGGTCTTCCTTGGCATTGTATCCCTTTCGTCCTATAAGATGCCAAGAATCGGTGCCAAGCGCTATGGCGATTGTGTCGAAAAGTGTGTCACAAAATCTACACTGTGCCAACTCCTACTGGACTTCGGTGGACTACGGTGGACTTTTATAGTGTGTATTAACAGCATCTTATGTGCGTAACTCCAATAAAAGCCGTATTCTACGACTCTCTATGTTTTTGATTTGTAATCAGGCGCCCGACCACAAAGAAAGGCCGCACTGCATATTGCAGTGCGGCCTTTTTATTGACCGAGACAGCCTTGTCTCG
>JABIQT010000464.1 GCA_018667995.1 Candidatus Latescibacterota bacterium | reverse complement strand
TGTCACTGTTGGGCGCGATTAAGACATCCGACGGTCCGTTGAAGCTGTCCGGCCCATCTCCTTTGCCACTGACGGTTCCCAATTTCATCAGTACATTTCCATCAGGACTGAATTTAATGACCTGATAACCCATCTCATCATTTCGTCCTGTATCTGTGACCCAGACATTGCCTTCTGCGTCCACATCCATACCGTGAGGTTGAATAATCAAACCTGCACCGAAACTCTTAAGTAGTTTTCCGGACATATCAAATGCCATGACGGGATTTACGTCGTGAGCCTCGTTGCAGTTGTTAGCGCCGCATCGTTCAGCGACCCAGACCGTACCATCCCTCCCGACGGCCACAGCGCTAGCGGAACCCCATTTGCGCCCTTCCTCCAATTGTCCCCAACCTTCAACGGACTTGTAGATATTAGGTGCGTGGTTCTGACCATATGCCGAACTCGATACCAGGGCAATTATAAAACCAACAGCCAATAGACGCGCGATTCGAAAACGTACTGTTTCTTGCATCGGTAGTCCCCTTTAAGAATGATTTTACCAGTCTCTGTCGACTCGTATCCGAGGAGCAAAAACGTGGAATTCAATCAGAATTATATATACTCAATTGATAGGCCCATAGCCTTGTGGAGATGGGCCAGCCCACAAAGAGATGTTTGGTGCGTTCTGCGGACTTCATTATGTAATAGATGTCGATATTCTACAGGTTGTAGGAAACCCTGTCAACGTTGTTTAGTCGGCCTTTTGTCTAACAATGGACGCCCCTAACTGTCGAAACGTATCATCGATGTGTTCGTAACCCCGATCGATGTGCTCAATGCCTGTGAGTACTGATTCTCCTTTTGCCGCTGTAGCCGCGATCAATTGAGTAAATCCTGCCCGTAGATCCGGAACCGTTACCTGAGCGCCCTTCAACAGCGTCGGGCCCCGCACTACGGCACTATGTTTGTGGCCTCGAGCCGCGAAGCGACAACCCGCACCACCGAGGCAGGCGTCGTAGACCTCGATATCGGCACCCATGGTCCGCAGTTGCGCTACGTAGCCGAATCGATTCTCAAATACAGTCTCGTGAATCACGGACATACCGTCCGCTTGCGTGAGAAGCACCACGAATGGCGGTTGCCAGTCCGTCATAAAGCCGGGATGAACGCTGGTCTCCAGCGCAATCGATTTAAGGCGTCCCTGACTAAAGAAGCGGATTCCGTCCGATTCAATCTCAAATGATCCACCAATCCGGCGGGTCGTGTTTAAGAAAGTCAGCATGTCTCTTTGCCTAGCATGTTTTACAAACACGTCTCCATGGGTGAGTAAAGCTGCGGCTCCGAGGGAGGCACTGACAAAGCGGTCCGGTATGATCTGGTGAGTCGCCCCCTCCAGATGCTTCACACCCTCAACGACATAGGTTCGATCAACCTGCTGGTCTATAATGGCCCCCATCTTCTGGAGGAATAATGCGAGATCGATAATCTCGGGCTCGATGGCAGCATTCCGAATGTATGTTCGTCCTTCGGCGAGGATGGCCGCGAGGAGGATATTCTCGGTGGCCGATACACTCGGATACGGTAAGGTAATCTCAGCGCCCCGAAGTCCATCAGACCGAACGTGGTAGACGTCGTCGACTACCTGCACGTCGGCGCCCATCTGTCGGTACGCCTCGAGATGAAAATCCACGGGCCGAATCCCGATGCGATCACCGCCAGCCGCGTGGATCGCCGCTTCGCCGGTGCGATGAAGGAGTGGTGCCAGCATCATGACGGACAGCCGATTCTTCAGAGCCATGTCTGCCGGTACTTCAGAATGTCTGATCGACTCTGTCCGCACGGTGAGCTGTCTCGGTTCCGGCGTCTCGAATCGAGTTCCGAGGGCTCGGCAGATATCGAGAGTGTCCGCTGTGTCAGCGATACTTGGGACATTTGAGAAAGTACAGGTATCGCCTGTGAGCATCGACGCTGCAATGAGTTTACTGATGGAGTTCTTTGCACCTGGGACCGTAACTTCGCCTTGTAGACTGGTCGGTCCATTGACTATGAATTTATCCATGAGTACCCGTAGTAGTAGAGGTTAATTCGCGATGAAGACAGCCACACTCAATCAGATCTTTTGGACCACGAATATATCAGCTTCGCGCCCCAGTACTGATACGTCGGTAATACGCTCAAGCTCAAAGAGTTGCTCCGAATAGGATAGGCACGCCACTAGCGCGCGGGATTGGTCGGTCAAGAAGACCGCACGTCCCTGCGATTTCAATATCCTTTCGGCCTCCCGTAAGACACCCGCATAGTGGGGACCGATGTCTGCCGCTATCCTGTGACCCCAGGGCAGATTGGCAAGAACCACATGAACTGATTCGTCTGCGATCGGCAGTCGTTCGGCATCCCAGTGGCAGATGAGGCGCGGACGGTGTTTGCGACCAAAATTGACCATTGCCGATTCAGACACATCGTAATCTCCATCTCCACCCAGAAGCATTTTGCATCTGCCCGCGAGGGCGCGTTCGATAAGCGTAGTTCCGAGTCCGCAGACCGGATCAACGATGACGTCATTGTCCTGGGGCCTCCCCAGGAAGGCCATGGCTCTAGCCACAGTAGGTCGGAGTGAGCCGGGCATATGTTCCATTTTGTAGGTACGGTGTCGCATGGTGGCATCGGAAAGACGAACTCCAATGGTGGCGGCCCGATCTGTCTGCTGCAGCCAGAATTCGAAATCGGCCTCATCATCGACAGGCTTCCATTTTGGATACGCCATATTGATGGCTTCTACGAGCGATGCTTGCATTTCATTGCGCCGATAGAGTCGCCAGTCTGCATCGGACGCCTGGACGACTGCCCTGAAGCGTATTCGCTTCGATGGGCGTCCTCTGAACAGCTTGGCATACTCGACGACTCTTGTAAGAGACTTTTGGCGGGATAATTCAGCTATGGCCAGCAAGTCTTTCTCCCTATCTCCGCTTAGATCCAGCTCGCATATAAGTGCAAAGACATCCTCCGTCGTACCAATCTGCAGAAGCGATTCATGTGGCCCATCATATTTGAATTGAATGATATCCACGTTACGGGTATGTCCGGCTTGGCGTGACTGTAGGTCGCCGCCGAATAGGTGCTTGAGCTCCCTGGCTGTAACCCTTCCCAGCCCTCGCAGGGCGTTGGCGTATAGTTCAATGGGTTTAGACACATGATTTCCTATGGCTGTACATTAAATTTGGGAGCTGCAAACGCTACGTAAAAGTCAGGATATCTTCTCAGCAGAACCGTTTGATAGTTGCCGAACTACGGCTTCCCCCTGAGACCTGCTGTCTGGTGCCTAATTGAAATCAGAAAATGGAATTCTGGTTCGTCACGGAGTAATGCAGGAAGCTTGCTATACCAATTGCCTGACAAACTTGAGATTGTGTAGCGTGTTTCGTTCGAGACTGGATAGGCCTTGCTCCACTACCGCGAAGGTGTCGGGCGATATGTCCGTATGGGTCTCGACTACGACATGTCCTGCATATCCGTCCCGCTTAAGTGCAGCCATCTGTCCTTTCCAATCAACGGTGCCCACATCTGCGAGGCTCCAGTTTCCTGTATCTTGATTGTAGTTCTTCACATGCACATGGGCAACATGACTCTTGATTAGCTCGTACTCGTCGGGGAAAGGTGCGGCACTACCGGCTCGGGCGGCATTCCCTGGATCCCAGCAGAGACCAACTTTATCTGCACCGGTCTCGTTGATGATTGCTAGGGCCTCTATTCCCGTGGCCGCCCAACTCGTCGCCTCATTTTCCAGCACCAGGCGACACCCATGGTCTTCTACGATGGCAGCCATTTCGCGGACGCGTGAAGTGACCGCTGCCGGAGCCAGTCCATCGTCAGTGCGGCTGAATGCGAAACACGATATTAATTCCGTACCAAGTCGACGTGCCCATTTGCACGCTTTTGGCAGTCCTTCAGATATTGATGTCGCCACACCAGGATCATCAACAGGCCCCTTACAGAATCCCGGCGAAACCGCCGAAACTGCGACCCCAGAATCGGTGATCAGGCGGACGATATCCTCAAGTTCGTGGTCGTCGACATTTGGAAAGCGACCGCTCACGAGCGATCTCACCTCAACGTAGTCGACTTGCCACTCTCTTGCCAGTTCCAGTGCCCGTGCGGGCGATTGCCGGTTAATTTCATCCGTAAAAACAGATATTGTGATGTCGCTGCTCCTATTACTTCTGCTTAAACACCAGGTGGTAAAATGGAATTCCTGCAAGAACCACGGCTACTCCCAGGCCGGCCTGCAGCGGGTTACTACCACCAAGCAGCAAAAGAAGAACGGTAACCAGAATGAGAAACACAATGGGTGTGGCCGGATACAGAGGCGTTTTATAGGCAGGTGTATCCCCATATCGCTTACGAAGAACTGGTACTCCAATCACGGTCAGGGCAATGAAAACTACGGCGATGAAAATGATATAGGCAACCACGGTCTCAAAGGAGCCCAGCATTACGTACAGGGCCGCAAGCCCCGCTTGAATGGCGATCGCACGGGCAGGGGTACCGAACGATGGGTGGATTTTACCGGCGAAGGACAGGAATACACCGTCTCGTGCCATGGCAAAGTATACCCGCGGCATCGCCATCAACATACCCGTAATGCTGCCCAGCACGGAAATGATAACAATGGCTGAAAAAATAACCTCACCACTGCGACCGAACAGAATTCTGCCTACCTGCGCGGCGAAAGTACGGTCTGACGTGATTTCCTGCATTGGTACGAGGTACATGAATGCGGCGCTGGTTACGATATAGGTCAAAGTTACCACGACGACAGCCAGAATCAGGGCTCGTGGCAGTGTACGTGCGGGATCCCGCACCTCACCGGCGAGTTTGCTGACATCCCACCATCCAGCGAATGCGAAGAAAGCGCCTACCAGCCCACCAGCTAAGGCATCAGGGAAGAGAGGCGCTGATCCCGGGCGCTGTGTGACAAAAGGAGAGAAATTGGACCAGTCACCGAGTCCGAATCCGAATCCCCATAGGGCGATGAAGGCAAGAACGCCAATCTTGAATACCGTTACCCATTGCACCAGCCATGCACCGAACCGGACCCCAACCATGTTGACCACGGCCAGAGATAGAATCACAGTGATCGCCGTGATCTTCATACCCAGGTCGCCTAAATCGAACAGAGAGTCCGCATACGCCGCCATGCCCATGCCCAAGGCAGCGGTAATCCCCGGGTCCAGTACGAGCATGGATTTCCAGCCATACAGGAAAGCTATCTGAGGGCCGTATGTTTCCCTCAGATATACATATCCTCCACCAGCCTGGGGAAACCGGGACGCCAGCTCACCGTAACAGAGAGCGCCGCTGAGTGCCATGCTGGCCATGAGCAACCATATTACGAGCAAGAGTAAGGGGGAGCCGAGGGATTTGGCCATGCCTGCCGGCACGAGGAAAATCCCTACGGCGATCATTCCACTGACCACCATCGCCGTGGCTGGCCCGAGACCCAACTCCCGCTGCAGCGTATCGCTCATGGGCCTGTCCTCATGATTTAGCTTGCCGACCGATCTCATTGCGTACACGGATGTCGAACGCAAAAGTACCGAACGGAAGGATACCTGCGACAAAGCCTTCGATTATACTTCTGATTGGAAGTTCATACTCGCGGAATATGACGATTAGGTAGATACAATACACCATAAAGAGGATACCGTGGATCGGGCCTACTATCTCGACGGTATGAGGAGCCCCATAAATGTATTTAAGTGGCATAGCGATTCCGAGAAGTATCAAGAAGGATAAACCCTCGAAGAAAGCAACCCCCCGGAAGATACTTAGACTGGACATCTTTCAGGTACCAGATTCTCTTATTGTTTTTGATAAAGGGCAACGGCGCCAAACTCGTAGCAGGCGTCCAGGTCAGGTAGTTCTTCAAGGTATACTGTAAAGCGAACTGGGAGTCCGTTATCGGGCATGTTCTCCTGCCAGTACAGGGCGTAGGCCTCCGCATATGACTTGCGTATACGAAGTTTCTCGGCCATGTAGCCCTCGGGATCTGTCAAAGGGTTCGGCTCTTTCGGTGCGGCCCCGAAAGCGTGGACCTCCAGGAAGTCCAATTCCTTCAGTGAGTCACAGATACCTGCGTCTTTGACGTACTGCTCCCAAGTATCGAATAGTCGTGGTATTTCTAAAGCAGGATCCATTTTGGCGGTGTTGTCCAGCCCGAGTTCCCGAGTCGCGGCTCTGGCGCCAGTCATCCCCACAAAACGTATCTTGAGATCTCCGTTATCAAGGGCCTCTACGACCAGATCGGAGAATAAATCGTTCTCCCATTTACGGTAATAGGTTACTCGGCCGCGCTTCTTGATCTCCCAATCCATTTCGCCTCTTTGGTTGATATGGCCTGCTATTCCATGTCATGCGATCCGGGTAAATTCACTCGGATAACACCGGTGCCGTCTCCGGTTGGTTCTCCAGGCGGCCTAGCCAATAGTGAAGGTCGAAATCGTCGTCGCCCGTAAGAAATCGCCAGAACTTGATCCGATTTACCATCTCCAGCCGATCTTCATTGCCATACCACTTGTGATTGGTACTCAAGATACCGGGGATGGTAGGATCATCAATGTCATCCGTGTTCCAGAGCCGAAGTTGCCGAACGGTCGGGTTTAGTCGAAGCTTGAACATGTATCGAGTGCGATCCGTCTTATTGGGCTGCGCACAATGCCATATACCGTGATGTACGACAACGACGGTACCTGCTTTGCAATCCATGGCAATCTGTCCCATGAAGTTCTGGTAGCGAGAAATATCGGACTCGCTGATACGCCGAAATTGGCTGCCGGGCAGAATCATAGTTCCGCCCATCTCACGGGGCGTGTCATGAGAGAAGTAGAAGAACTGGATATCGAAATGCATGCGTAGGTCGATGATGGCGTCTGCGTGCCAGATCTGCCCCACATCGTGTGTGGCGTTAACTGTGTGGACCGCATGGTGATCGTATAACGGGTTGGGCCCCACAAGACTCTGGATAATCCCCTGGATTTCAGGTAGTCTGAATACGCGACCCACAGCGCTTGGATCCGGCCAGATCTCTTCACTTGAGGTTCCTGCTTCCTCTCGTGGTATCTTCCGATTGGAGATCTCTTCGATTGCTGCCTCGTTCAAGTCCTGTGGCACGAGTTCGTCAAATCTCAAGTATCCGTTTGCCACAAATGATGCCATCTGTTTTGTGGTCAGTAGCAGGTCCCTATCAACCATCGAAATCCTCCAATTTCTCAAGAATGTACTCGTTCTTCAGGTAGGATGTCTGATATTCCATCCCAGGAAACGCCGGCCATTGTTGCGGAAACTGGATTACTCTCCAGCCGTCCTGCATAGCTTCCAGAACGGAATTGTATGGCGGATTCTCACTGTCCCCGGTAGTATGACGGGACTGTCCCGCACCATCATATACACTCCAGGATCCGACCTGGCTTGCCAGGTCCGGCGAACGCAGGTAGAGCACGAGCAATTTCTGACGCTGCTGCATCATTGACCTTTCATATTATGTATGGCTATTTGTTCATGATTGTCAGGTATTTGAAGCACCTCCTTGAGATAGTCGGAAACGGTACAGGTGTCAACAGAAAACGGGGTCCAGTTTCGGGACGCTCCAATCCCGTAAATGAAACATCGTCCCAGTTGTAATTGTGCCTGGTAAAACACAAGTAGGTGAAATATAAGAAGTTAGTCTAATTATGTCGCAATGGCACGGCACTTGCACTGTGAGAGTGGCGAGGGACGGTTGGATCGTGGTACCGGTATTATGCTGTATCACTACCATCGTTTTGAAGAGAGACGCAGTCTCATCTGAATAGCTGAAGCTATTGAGACACAATTATTCGTGTGGCATCCATCAATCCAGATTATGATGGTTCACCGTCCCCACCAGGAGATTGGCATGACGAAATCAAGACGCATATCACACATGATCTTTGGATTGACTGGCCTCTGCCTCTTCGTCGGATTGTATGCGGCACCAGGGCCGAGCCAGGCGCAAGGTTCAAAAGAGGTCGTTCGGTCGGTAGCCTTGAGATCGGGCGGACGTGTATCCATAGAAACTTTTAAAGGAAGCGTGACGGTATCGGCATGGGACAAGTCTGAAGTCGAGATCCGGGCCATAGTTGAGCCCGACGGCCGTTCACGTATCCGGGAAGAAGCCGTAGAATACACGGAGATTCTTATAGATGACAGTCCCGGTTCGGTATTCATAGAATCCGACTATGGTGGCGTACAGAGAAATCTGGGCGGCGATGATGGATGGGGCGATGGAAATAGCGTTACATTGCCATTTGTTCACTATACGATTCGCATCCCTAAGGACGCTCGTTTGAATATTGACGATCACAAGTCAGAGATATCGATAGATGGTCTCGCAT
>JABIQT010000875.1 GCA_018667995.1 Candidatus Latescibacterota bacterium | reverse complement strand
TTCCCAGAGCGCGTACGAAATACTCGTGGGCGACCATCGCGTCATGCCGCGCATATGGAACAGCCGGTGCGTATCTATATTCCTCTACACCAATTATCACGCCAAGAGCTTCTGGGCGATCTGATCGCGAGTCAACAACTTGATCAACGTCTACCACTGGCTCATAGTCAACAGGAGCGGTATGATCAGGAACATCCACAGCGGAAATATCGGCAAGGGGTCGGCGCCCGTCACCAAGTGTCAGCTCAAGAATTAATCGTTCACCTGCCCGCATTACATCTACATTCAATTCGGCGCCCAATTTAGTGGTTTGAATGATGGCACGTTCCAGTTCATCCTGCGTCGCCATTGGGACACTGTTGACTCGCTCCACAATGTCACCTTTCTTCAGTCCAAGACGTTCAGCAAGTGTACCATCCAGGACACTGGCCACGAGTAGCCCAAGACTGGTCACTTCCATCTTGGCTCCCAGGGCGGCCGTCTGACGCTGCATCGACTCCACCAGGGAAGTGAGTGCATTCAGATTTCTTTGAAAGACACGATCACTGGGATTCATATCCACTGCCTGCTGGTAGGCGGTTCGCGCTTCGGCATATTGACCGTCATGCTCGTAGAATACTCCGAGGTTGTTCCACACGGTCGCGTTAGCAGGTTCCTGTTCACGAATCCTACTCCAAAATCGGGCGGCCTGCTCCCATTGCCCGTTTCGTGCCATGGCCACACCGGCCTTCCCTGATTTGTCCTTCTTCAACTGCCGAACGATACTAATCTGCCGCGGTGACAATTGGTCCGCCAACTCGGACGCGACTTTCTGAGACAGCGATGCGATGATCTCGTTCTGGGCAGGAAGACGACCGTTGTAGGTGCGATTTGCGCTCCCACTAACGGCTGCATCAACTATGGCTGTCAATAGCCCGCCTACTGAACCATCAGAACGTCGTGCTCGCTTGGCAGGCGGTTCATTCGAGGAGATCAGTTGTCTGTACTTTTCATCGTGTGAGGCAGTGCGTGAGGCCAGTACATTACCGGTCAGCACATCGACGATTCTAAGGTTAACCGTGAGTGCTCCTTTGCGATGAAGATATCTCTCGGTGTAGTTGACATGCTCATATACCGGAACCCTTCGCTCCGTGGGCACCCGCTTCACAGTGGTTACAGTCTTCTCGCGTTCTACCCATTTTCCTTTTTCCTTCACCCTGACTTTTACCTTCTCTTTGACACGTCTGGATTCATACTCGACGACTGTCTTATATCGTGTGAGCACACGCTTCGAGTTCTTCTGCGTAGTATAGTTGTCATCTACGGATCCACTGACGGTCCCGGTTATCACGGCATCCACCTGCATTCGCCGCCCCAGTTCCACAATCCCGGCTGGATCTCCGCTATAGGACCGTCCTCCCCCCGCTCGGTCTGATTCCGCCACAGTGAAATATCCATGTCCCATCAAGCTTTGGATGAGATGGGACTTCACAGAGACACCCATCTCGTGGCGATCCGATTCAAAACCAACGATCGTAAGGCTTTTAACCAGGGACACGTCGTAGTCCGGCGGTTGGTATCCCATGAAAGATACCGTCTGCGTGCCCGCACAAGAGAGGCATATCACCAGACACAACAACGCAGCAAAGCATCTGACGGCCCTGCTATCAGTCTTTTGTGCCTGCGGGGAAAGGGGTTTATCCATAGGTCACTCGATACTTGAAATCACTGGCCAACCGTAGTTAGACGGCAAATGGCCTGGCCATACCAGGTCCGGCCACCTGTTAGCCGCTGAATTACATCGCGAACGGAGCCCTGAAGCAGAACGCCGCCGTTTACCTCGCGACCCGGCAATCGGGGAAACGGCGTCGCACCTGCGACGGCTATCAGGTACTCCACACCAAAAGGAGCCTGCACCACATAATCGAATCCGTCATCCACATCCGGTATACTGTAAACCTGGCCGGCAGACACTCGTTCGTCGCCGCTTAACTGATTCGGGAATATCTGTATTACGCTACCGTCAACCTGTCGATAGAGAAGCCTCAGGTACCCGTCCGATTCTGTCGTGATGTAGGCCGTCAGACGCTCACCTTCAACGAACAGACCGCCGTCACCGCGCTCCGTCCATACTTTGAGTGGTAGGCCATTCTTTGGAGGCGCTGGTATGTTTGGATCCAGAGCAGGCGGGCGCACCTGATATGGTATGGCGTCACGCGGAATGATTACCGTGGAAGTGGCAAACCGAGAACCATCCGATCCGGTCATTCTGGCATTCACAATTACACTGTCCCCAGATTCCCAATAGTCTCCCCAGACGACGACATCAGCCTGCATCTCTCGAGCTATTGTGGCGGTGGCATTGGGATCCCCGTATTCGGCGGTACCAGCCGACAAGTCCACCCTCTCGATCAACCGACCCCGATCCATATCCGCCAATTGAGACTGCATAATCCGGCGCAAGGGGCCTGTAAATGGTCCCGAGATTCGCGTGTCCTGGTAGGTGAATCGTGCAACAGCGATTGTTGGCAGATCATATGTTTCAGTCAGGGAAGGTGCGTGAATCAGGCGACAAGCCAACTCACCAATGCCATCTTCAAATCCCATCAATCCGGGCATCAGTTCGAACGACGTGTGGATGTCTCCAAGTCTTGCGATCCAACGATCAACCTGTTCACCGGGTGCCTGGGCCCGGATGACCGAGGTATCTACTGTTGCTGCGATGGTGCAGGATTGATGTATACACGTGCCGGCTTGATGTATTACAGACTGAATGATGCCATGTTTATCCGTCGTTCCACGCAGATCAAGTTTGGCTCTTCCCGTTGATGTGGAAAAGAGGACTGGAAACCCGGAGACAGCCACCGGTTGCCCCGCACGGTCCATAGTCAATCGCGTGCTCAACGGGTCCTGAATAAGCCCTCCGTCGATCGTCTGCCCACTACCAACATCATCGGAAAAAGAGAGGCTTGAAACCAGCGCGTTTATGCGACTCTCGATCTGGTTTTGGGTAGGGGTGAATGGCGATTCGAGCCCCTCCGCCGCCAATAAGGCATCCACCGAGTTAGCTGCCAACGCCCGGTGGATACTCTCGTCCAGTTCTACGGATGCTCGTTCGTCGGCTGACTGTAACAATGCGAGGAAGGCCCGATACGTAGCGCCCTCTCCATCAAATCTATCTGCCTGCTTGAGATAGCCACGCGCACGCTCAGCCGCCGACTGTATCTTGCCGGCTACCAGATCAGCTGCTGATTGCCGGTTCAATCGAGCCAATGCGTAGTATGTCTTGTGTTTCTTGTCGTAGTGGCGTTCGCGAATCGTGACCCCGTCGAGGGTCAATGTAACCGAGCTCTCGATGACTTCACGGGTATCGAGTGCGAATCCCGCTTCGGCATCCTCCACTTTCGTTGAGACTAGCCGCGAGGAGATGGTCACTCTTAGTTGACGGGCAATGTCAGTACGAGCCACGTCATCTGCACGCTGGCGGTCATAGATCCTGTCATCGGTGGCGTGGGCGATCCCGACTCCATAGAGATAGAGACTGTTGCCAGCGGGTGGTTTCGACACCCAGCCGGGTTGGGCATTTACGGACCCAACGGTGAGCAGGGCCCATCCAGCTACGAGTAAAATGAGGATTGGACGGTACATGCGAGAATCCTATCCGGAGAAGATGATAACTTGGGAAGCCTCGTAACGACTCCTCATCAGGCTTAAATAATGAAGAAGCTAACATACGTACTTAAACGCGACAAATGAACACCTGTTCCACGACCATTGGCCTCAGTCTCTCGCCTGAAAGTGCGACAGCCACGCCCTGCGTCAGTCCTTGGGTTGAGCCTCCAGACGACCAATTTCATCGCGCAATTTGGCGGCTTTCTCAAACTCCAGATTAGCTGCAGCCTCATGCATAGCGCTCCGCAGCTCTTCGAGCAGCGCTCCACGATCCATTTTTGCCAATGTGTTCAGTATCGGCATCTCTTCCTCGACCGTGCGAGCATCTGCAACAGAAGTTGTCAACATGATCTCATCTATGGATTTATAGATCGTCGTAGGAACAATGCCGTTGACTTCGTTGTATTCTGCTTGCAGGGCTCTTCGCCTCGTGGTCTCATCCATGGCTTTTTTCATGGAATCGGTGATCCTATCCGCATAGAAAATGACTTCACCGTTGACATTCCGAGCTGCCCTGCCGGATGTCTGAATCAACGATCGCTCCGACCTGAGAAATCCCTCCTTATCCGCATCCAGGATGGCGACCAGCGAAACCTCCGGTAGATCAAGTCCTTCACGAAGTAGGTTTATTCCAACGAGCACGTCAAATTGTCCCATTCTCAATTCACGCAGGATTTCTACTCGCTCAATACTGTCGATCGTGGAATGAAGATAACGCACACGGATATCCAGGCCGCGCAGATAATCTGTAAGATCCTCAGACATCCGCTTCGTCAAAGTCGTAACGAGCACCCGTTCTCCGCGTTCCGCCCGTTCCCGACAACGGGAAACCAGATCATCGATCTGATTTTCTACGGGCATCACCGTTATCATCGGATCCATCAGCCCTGTGGGACGAATGACTTGTTCGACGTAAACGCCTTTGCTCTGTTCGAGCTCATAGTCGGCAGGGGTGGCGGAAACGTAGACCACCTGATTCACCATGCTCTCGTATTCTTCGAAGGTAAGAGGTCGGTTATCCAGCGCGGATGGCAGTCTGAACCCATGGTCCACCAGCGTCATCTTCCGGGATCTGTCTCCATTGTACATGGCACGTATCTGCGGAACAGCCACATGGGATTCGTCTATCACGATCAGATAATCACTTGGAAAAAAATCAAACAGGCAGAAGGGCCGATCCCCTTCATTACGGCCAGACAGATGGCGCGAGTAATTCTCTATCCCGGCACAGAACCCAATCTCCTTCATCATTTCGAGGTCGAATCGTGTGCGTTGATCGATACGTTGCGCCTCGAGTAGCTTATCCTCGGAGATCATCTTCTTGTGAGTCTCGTCCAACTCGGCTTCAATAGCCTTTATCGCCTTCTCAAGTCGTGGTGCAGTAGTTACGAAATGGCGCGCGGGGTATACTGCCACGTTCTCGAGATCATTGAGCACTTCACCTGTTAACGGATCAAACTCCGAAATGCGATCAATCTCATCTCCAAACATCTCGATTCGAATGGCTAGTTCCTGATCCGCAGGCACAATGTCAAGACTATCTCCGCGAACCCGGAATGTGCCCCGTGCGAAATCGTAGTCATTTCGCGTATAATGCATATCGATGAGTTTATGCAGTAGTTCTTCGCGCTCGTAACTCTGGCCACGCTCTACAGAGAGAACGAACTCCTTCCATTCATCAGGAGACCCCAAACTATAAATACTGGACACAGAGGCAACAATGATCACATCTCTCCGCTCAAGCAAAGCCGTGGTGGCACGCAGGCGAAGTTTGTCGATATCGTCATTTACCGAAGAATCTTTCTCTATATACGTATCCGTTGTGGGCAGGTAGGCCTCTGGCTGGTAGTAGTCGTAATAACTGATAAAGTACTCTACCCTATTGTCCGGAAAGAAGCTCTTAAACTCACCATAGAGCTGCGCGGCAAGGGTCTTATTGGGAGAGATCACAAGTGTGGGGCGCTGCACATTCTGGATTACGTGGGCCATGGTAAAAGTCTTCCCACTCCCGGTAATCCCAAGCAGGCACTGGTGCTTCTCGCCACG
>JABIQT010001077.1 GCA_018667995.1 Candidatus Latescibacterota bacterium | reverse complement strand
GATAGCCGGCAGACGCGAGTAGCAACCGAGCACTCTCTGGACTGTATTGCTGATAGGAGCGGTATTTTTCAGCCAGGTAACCGGGAAATCCTGGAGGAAGCATGGTGTAGGCAGGCACGCCGGCACCCCGTAGAACGACTCGGGTAATCGTCTCACGGTCAATGGCGTGCGCTATGGCCCGCCGAACTCTTACGTCATCGAAAGGTGCCCGGTCAGTCTTGAAAAAGAGATACCAGGTGGTTCCGTCTGCCACCTGCACCAATTGCTCACTCAGCTCTGGATCCTGACTTACATGCACCATGTCCACTACATCGACGGGTGCGACTCTATCGACTTCGCCGTTTTCATACGGTAGGATACCCACAGAGCCCATGGTCGGGCTGAAGATCCAGCGAATCTCCTCTACATACCCCTTATTGGGTCCATTGTACAGTGGGTCGAGTGCCATGGTGATTCGATCCCCGGCACGCCATGCCTGCAGTGCGTAACTGCCGTTAGATACAAAATTGCCGGGATCGGTCCATTTCGGACCATGTTTACTGATAGCCCATTGAGGTGCCGGCGACGCCCCGTGAAAAGCCATGATGTAGGGAAAGTAGGCCCTGGGCTCTTCAGTAGTGATCTCCAAAGTCAGCGCATCCAGAGCACGCACGCCGAGGTCCGCCGCGGCGGCGACACCACGATTATATCCACTAGCGCCTGCGATATCATAATAGAAGAAGGCATATGGATTGGCCGTAATTGGATCGAGAAGGCGGCGAATGGTATATTCGAAATCATAAGCAGTGACTGGTCGTCCGTCACTCCACCTACCTCCGTCTCTCAGGTGAAACGTCCATATTCTCCCGTCTTCTGACACTTCCCACATTTCCGCCGCAGCGGGGATAAGTTCGTGATTGGTATTCTGTTTTAACAGGGGATCGAATAGGGTAAGGCTGCCACTCGCCTCATAGATGTTGGCGCTTACATCCAGGGTTCGTGGTTCAGGATACATGTGCCGATAAACCTGATTCGACAATGGAGCGGCATCTGCAGGCATGATCTTACCGACCGTATTTACTGTCTGCGCCTGAAGCTCACCCGGCAGACCAGTGCTCAAGTCCAGCCAATAAAATACACCAGCCATGAGAAATACGAGAATTTTCATCATGGGACCACCGGGTCCAAGACCATACTTAGTCCTTCCATATTCCTGCTAACCACCCGAAGAGTCCGGCATAGAAAGCACGGTGGTACTGTCCCCATCCATCCCAGATGGCGTTACGATATCCCGCACCCCACGCGGGTCGTGTGGAGAGCGCAGCCACACGCCCACGACCAACATTCAAGACGGCACAGGCAGGATGCGCTGAATTGTCAGAGTAACCGAGAGTGACGGTTGCATCCGGATGGGCAGTGGCGGGCATTCGCCACGCTATTTTCATAGCGGCATCGGGATGTAGCATTAGTCGATCCGCTGTAATATGTGGCTCACGTGGAACAAGCCCGACGGTACCATCACTCATTTTCGTGCCGGGACCATCTTGCCGAAGAGGCAGTATATCCTCGATAGATTCCGCCACGCTTCCAGCTGGCGCACAATACAACAGACCGCCCCCCCCGAGTACCCAATCTCGTAGTTCATGTGCCCGGTGACCAGGCCAGGCGTCGCCGACAATGGCTATCACCGCGAATGCTTGTAGCGAATCAGGCGCATCCACTCCGGTCCCACTCCAATCCACATCGAAACCGGCTTCTACGCCGTGGCAATGAAGATATCTGCCATCTGTTTCGGCATATTCAAGTGTAGAATCCACTGAAACATGAATGCTGGAGCCGTTTCCTTGAAATGGCAATAGTGCCGTAGGACGGTAGGTAGATAACGGGATGGTTTCGCTGGCAGACAATATGGTGCGTCCGTCCTGCTCAAATACCGCCTCTACGGTGGCGTAATCGCCGACGGGGGGAACATTCAAGATCTCCTGCAATGGCTTTCCCGGCTCCATCTCACCATGTTTCTCGGCCATGGTAGACAGGCGACCATGCTGGTCAAGCACATGGACCTTTAGATCTCCCCGCCTCTTACTGGCAGCATGAACGGCTACAACTACTACATTACTGTCTTCTGGGCGCTGTACCGTAAGCCCTGTGTCTTCTGCGGCCTTGACAAAGTGTTTTCCACCAACACCCAACGTGACATCGAATCCCCATTTGGCAGTCTCCCCTGGCGGAACTTCCACATGATTGATTCCTTGAGGAGTGAATGCGTGCCACCCGTGCCAGAACAAACCGCGATATGGTTCAAATCGTCCGTTGAGAAGATAGAATTCCTCGTCCGGTCCCGGTGGGCCCAATGCATACCACCATCCCGGTCCGTCCAGATCCCAGACAATGGTATCGGCTACCATGGAGTCTTCTTCAGGGCGTGCAAATATCGCACTCGGCTCCTTCACCACCGTTCGAAGTCGCGTGTTTCCGAAGGTGGCCCACGCTCGCTTTGGCGCTACCAACCATGCAGATTCCGGAGGCGCACCGCTTTCATGAAAGGAGTGGATATCCCAATCTGAAGCAATCTGACTTTTTCCGTTATTTGTCCACTCAATATCCATGGCAAACCAGGCCGAATCTGGACGAAATCGATACCGTTTATCGTACCGGAACGAAAGGCCGTCGAGGTCTTGAGCTTCCTGTCGGAAGACCACTACCGTCTCTTCGCCATGGTCCTCCATGAACCAAGTCCATGGAATAGGCTCAAGTCTGGTTTCGGTTGAATCGGAAGTAAATACTCCGACTCCCATTTTCAATCTGCGTGACAGACCGTCGTGAGAAGGCAATTCGAAAGAGGCGAACAACTCATCGGGCAATCCGAACGGACGGTTGTTCTCTGGATCAATCATAGTAGTCTTGAAGTACTCGCGGCCTGTCGGCCTATACACCTGCGACTGAAGTCTTCCTCCCCAGGACCAACGATGGCCGTACATTTCCTCGCCAATGCTATCAGGCATTCGTATGATAGATCTCAGCCAACGATTCTCTACGACGACCTCTCGGTCACCATCTCCGTCTACATCCGTATACGCTACCTCAACTCCAGGCATTGATGACTCCCGTACGCTCAGTGCTATTCCGTTTCAAGTTCCTCACGAATCCGGGTAGCGACGTTAGTTGACTCTCCCGGCTCCATCATATAGGGCATTATTGATATGGTATCCCCTGATCCGCCGACCTCGATTCGTGGTTCGCCAGATGAGAGTCTCGAAATCAGTGTGTCCGCCGTGAGGTCTAGCGCGAGAGGATCCCAACTGATCTGAAGCACAGGCGCCACATTAGATCGGCCGGGAAGCCTTACTTCCGTG
>JABIQT010001075.1 GCA_018667995.1 Candidatus Latescibacterota bacterium | reverse complement strand
CGGCTATTCTGCCCTGAAGAATACAGGTTCGGACTGGTCGGCGCCAAACGTCTGTCCCTTGTTACAAACGAACTAAATGCTCTCCAATTCTCCTTACATACCGGATGCCGCTTCCCAACTTAGCGGCCTGGCTCTGGACGCCCTTCCTGAGGCGAACAAACTTTCCCCCGAAACAGCCAAACAATACTGCCGTCATCTGGCAACCCATCATTACGAGAATTTTACAGTTGTGTCGTGGTTCCTTCCCTCCGCATTGAGATCGCATTTCTATCACATATACGCTTACTGTCGGTGGTCTGATGACCTCGCAGATGAAACCGGGGACCCGGACGTCGCGCTCGCCCTGCTCGATTGGTGGGACGGGGAATTGCAGGCGTGCTATGATGGGAATCCACGTCATCCTGTATTTGTGGCACTACGCGAGACAATCACGGAATTTCAAATCCCCATTACGCCATTTAGAAATCTCCTTGTTGCATTTAGGCAAGACCAGCGTGTGACACAGTATGAGACGTATGATGATCTCGTTGATTATTGCACGTTTTCCGCCAATCCTGTGGGACACTTGATTTTATACCTATGTGGCTATTGCGATTCCGAACGTCAGAAACTTTCCGATGCCACGTGCACAGCGCTACAACTTGCTAATTTCTGGCAGGACATCTCCATAGACCTCGCTAAGAACCGTATCTATCTGCCGCTCAGTGATATTCGAGAATTCGGGTATTCAGAACGAGAACTTAGGGAGGGCGCGTTCACGGCGAATTTTGCTGCGCTAATGCGATTTGAAGTGGATCGGGCCAGATCTCTATTTGAAACCGGATTGAAACTTTGCCCCATGGTGCCAAGTCAGGTTCGGGCAGACATCGACCTTTTCAATCGGGGCGGCATGGCCATCTTGGATTTGATTGAGCGTCAGAACTACAATGTCCTTGGACATCGACCAGCGCTCTCGAAGGGCAGGAAAGCTACACTGATGTTGCGATATGCTCTCAAGCGACTGCTTGCCTAATAGGCCGTCCGCGCAGAGGACGTGACCCGGCCCTCCGCGGTTATTAATTGTCATGGCACGCGCCTGGCACTATCTTTCAATGACCATGTCAGATCAAGAAACGCAAGATTCCTACGAGTACTGCCGGACGGTCGCCAAAACTCAGGCCGGTAATTTCTACTACTCATTCATCGTCCTCCCATATGAGCGCCGCCGTGCTATGCATGCCGTCTATTCGTTCATGCGATACTGCGATGACATAGTAGATGAAGGCGGTGCCGATCAGGAAAAAAGGGCACTCCTTGAGCAGTGGCGAGGTGTGCTTGATACGGCCTACCAGGAGGGTAGCGGACAAGAGCATCCTATCCTTCCTGCGTTTCGGGACACCGTCAAACGTTTCGAGATTCCAAAATCCTATTTTGAAGCCGTCATTGACGGAGCCGCCATGGATCTGACGGTTCCCCGATATGATACATTTGAGGATCTCTACAAATATTGCTATCACGTCGCGTCTGCTGTGGGCCTGGTCTGTATCAGCATTTTCGGGTTTACGGACGAGGAAGCTAAGGTTCACGCGGAATCGTGTGGCATTGCTTTTCAGCTCACCAACATCCTTAGGGATGTGAGGGAAGACGCGGAGATGGGGCGCATATATCTGCCGCAGGAGGACCTCAAGCAGTACTCTTATTCGGAAGATGATATACAGAAACATGTGATTGATGAGCGTTTCACGGAGTTGATGAAGTTTGAAGTAGATCGTGCCAGTGATTACTACGATAGGGCGTTACCTCTGCTACCGCTGATCCATCGCTCGAGCCGACCTTGTCTCGCCGCAATGATCGGTATCTACAGACGTCACCTCGAAGAAATCGAGCACCGTGGCTATGATGTCTTCACAGAACGGGTCCGGTTGCCGGCATGGAAGAAACTATCCATCGCCATAGGTGCCTTTGTCCGGAAAACGGTATGAAGCGTATCGCAGTGATCGGTGGTGGTCTAGCCGGCCTGGCCGCCGCCGTGGCGCTGTCAGAGTCCGAACATGCCGTTGCCTTGTACGAGCGCAGACGAATACTGGGCGGCCGCGCCTCGTCGTTCATACATCCTACCGGAAATGAGCTCGTTGATAACTGTCAACACGTACTGCTTCGGTGCTGTACCAATCTAATCGACTTCTACGAGAAGCTCGGCGTCTCCGATGGCGTGTCCTTTTCCCAGGAAATCCCTTTTCTGGATGAGTCCAACCAGTTATCCATAATCAAGAATTCCAATCTACCAGCACCACTCCATCTCCTGCCGTCCTTTTTTCGCTTCAAAGCTCTCGGCATTCGGGATAAGATCGCTATCGGTTACGGTATGGCCCGGATGCTCCTGACGATGAGTCACTTGTCGGACTACGATTCGCAGTCGATGTTGAGTTGGCTTCGATCACATGGCCAGACGAACAGGACGCTGGAGGCCTTCTGGCATCCCATCCTTGTGAGCGCACTGAACGACGAGCTAGACGACATTACCGCATCCTATGGAATCGCGACCATCGTAAAGGCCTTTCTACTCAATAAACAAGGTTACGAGGTCGGATTGCCGGTGGTGCCCCTTGGTGACCTCTACGAACCAGGTGCCGCATTTTTGGCGGATCGGGGGGGGACGGTCACAATAAACCAGGGTGTGTCACGCATCGATCTCGATAACGGCCAGGGCG
>JABIQT010000808.1 GCA_018667995.1 Candidatus Latescibacterota bacterium | reverse complement strand
TCTGTCTCATGATTCTTATACCACACATTCCACTCATCGAAACAGAGATACGCCCGTTTCCGACTTCTGTGCTTTGCCTGCACGAAGCGGCAGACGGCATCCATCTCTTCGATCTGTTGGTCAATTGAGTTCGTGACAGCGAGATATCCTGCCGTATCGTCGTCACGATTTCCGACATATCGATGGAGACTGATGTAGTCCGCGTAGTCGCCGAGATACTCCAGTACCTGGCGGTCCCAAGTCATATAGGTCTCGAACATATCTACAGAACACGATCCGCAAGCTACCATCTCGATGGTGCGATCGACGTCTTTCATCATCTTAGCTGCCTGCTGAGCGCGAATCGCGTACTGATCGGCCGGCACGTGCCCGAGCTGCCAATGTCCGTCCATTTCATTGCCCAGACACCAGAGATCGATGCCAAAGGGATCCTGATTCCCGTTTGCTGCGCGCATATCAGCGTACTTCGTCCCGGGCGGGCAATTGCAGTATTCAACCCAGTTCCGGGCCTCCTCCGGAGATCCCGTGCCCAGATTCACCGTTAACATGGGTGTCCAGTCCATCTTACCACAGAGTTTGACAAATTCGTCCGTACCGAAAGTATTGGGCTCGATGCTCTGCCAGGCCAATTCGCGGACAGTAGGACGCTTCTGCCTTGGGCCCACACCGTCCTGCCAATGGTAGCCAGAGGCAAAATTCCCGCCGGGATAACGCATGGCCGTCATTCTCTGGCGGCGCATGGCATCCATAACGTCGGTCCGAAATCCGTCCTCATCTGCATGGGCGCTTTCGGGCTGAAAGACTCCCTCATAGACGGCACGGCCCAGATGTTCCAGGAATCCACCAAAGATTCGTGGATCGATTCGGCCAACCTGGAACTGCGTGTGCAAATGTAAAGTGGTTTGATTCATGGACGCCTCATGTCCTGACAATTACAGCAGATTGGGTCTGTTGGGGCCGTTTTATCTCGGTGAGCCGGGCTAGGGATACCGAAATATCCACCCATAGATATCAGGCTGTGTCGTGTCGAAATTGGTGTTGTGCCCGGTCGAAGAACGGTGTGGGTACCTGTCCGATTAACATGAACCAGAACCGGTCCGAGCGCAACCGAAATCTCCCACAGTCTGAGGGTGTTCAGCTTGCCCTTGGGCGCCTTGACACCTAAGGGCTCAAGTATATATTGAACTCCACCACAGCATACGATTTGGACGCAGGCAACCTGACATGACGGTCAGTCTCCCAGTGGGCAAAATAACCTGTGAAACAGCGCCATTTTGTTAAATTAGATGCAACGGTTGTTGAGGAAATGCATGGAACCCACCTTTGACGACATCACGACGGACCTCAACCAGGTGCTTCCCGCCCGAGCGCAAGGACCAGTGTTCGTCGGCCGGTTCTTTCTTGAAGAGACCAAAGTGTAATTCCCATGGACAAGCTTGAGAAACCGTTTGAACACCCTATCGAAGATCGATTGAATCTTGACGCCTTTCAGCCACCGGAAGTCGGATTTCTCGTGTCTGACTATCTCACAGCGGCCGTCAGCAAAGGGTTTCGAGAAGTGCGATTGATTCATTCACGAGAGATGCTGGGAGACAGAATTGAGGCTATTCTTGATGCCGTGGAACGAACACGCGGCGTAGTTTCATACAGTATGGGCGAAATGGGAGAGGGTGGATGGTACGGTGAGACCATTGTCATATTAAGTATTGAGGAACATGCGCAATGAATGACCTGGAACCTGTGGAACTGCCGATAGATGGGATATTGGATCTCCACCTTTTCCAACCCCGAGAAATCAAGGATCTGGTACCCGAATACATAGCCGAGTGCCGAGCCAGAGGTATTCTCGAGATCAGAATCATCCATGGTAAAGGGATTGGCAACTTGCGTCGCACCGTACATGCCATACTCGATCGCACACCTGAAATTGCTGCTTACCAGCTGGCAGGGGAAAACATGGGCGGATGGGGAGCCACCCTGGTATGCCTGAGGCCACTGCCAATAGGGAGATGATAGCAGCCTGGATCATGTAGAGCATGCGGGAATCAGGTACGTCCTACAGGTGAATCCAATTGGACAATCATCCATGACCTGTTCCAGGCCTGCCCTGAATGTTGGAAAGCTGGACTCAGTCTACCAGTTTGCATGGGTCGTATAGAGACGACTCAAACCCCAAGCGCGGCAAGGTGCTCTGACAACGCCTTCAAACTGACGTCGAGACACGATCCACCGTGTTCAACGGTAGAATCCCTTGGATCTTCTCCGCCAACTCCCTGTGGCCATACATTCCTATCAGCCTCAAGCTGTTCCAAGTCAACAAGGTCTGGATGCAGGGCCATCATGAGAGATGTTTCGTTTCGCGCCGCATGATCAGTCTGGCTCTGCCAGGTTTTCTGCAAATCTCGACTCACACCCACCAATTTCAGTCCGAATCGCTTCTCCCACTCGTCAGACTGTTCGCCCCATGCCCCACGTGAGGGGCCATGACCATCTGCAACGATGCATTTGAAACCAGCCCGAGCGGCTTGCATAAGTATGGCTTCACACATCTGAAAAAACAGGCCTTTTGGAATCCAGTAGCAACTGCCGTCAAGTTGCCGATTGGGATCTGTGACTTCTGCAGCATCCATGCCCTGCAGGGTGCTGCCGTCCGCCTGCAGAGAGGCGCTGTCAGGGCCCAGGAAAAGAGGCGGAAAGACTATACCTCCCAGACTCAACGCCGCCCGCTCAAACAGTCCTCTCGAGATCAACGCATCACTGCCAAGCGCGCACTGCTCACCATGCCACTCGATGGTACCCAGAGGAAGATAGCCTATAGCACGCTCAGATAATCTGGCGCGAAACTCGTGAGGCAGGAGGTCGAAGTAATGTACCTTGGAGGGCATGGGGTCTCCCGGTGGTTAATGTCGTCTGAGTATAGGAAAAATAGTATTTGACCGTTGATGAACGTCTAAGTCGGGATTGGATTACGTTC
>JABIQT010000524.1 GCA_018667995.1 Candidatus Latescibacterota bacterium | reverse complement strand
GAGCGCTGGCAGTCCCTGCTGGACATGGAGCTTGAATCCTGCGCCGAACCTGGAGCACTCGATTTGGGACCGCATATTATTGGCGTGGGATGTAAGGTCACCTGACTCAATAAAATCCTCCTACTACTAGAACGGGAAACTCAAATTCTGGCGTTCTACACCACCGGCACTCTTTCCCGACTGTCGAGAACTGTGATGACTAATGCCTACACAGCGTGAAACGATACCACGGTAGTCTTTCGTTGAGAAATACCCCTCGCCTTCTTCTGAGAAACAGTTCTATTCCAAACGATCCGCCGGACTGATAACCCCCTGCCCTCCTCGGTTGAGAACATGTGTGTAGATCTGTGTAGTCCGGACGTCCTTATGGCCCATGAGCTCCTGAACTGTCCGGATATCGTAGCCATCTTCGAGCAGGTGCGTACCGAAACTATGCCGAAATGTATGACAACTGGCGTGTTTTACGATGCCCGACTGTCGGATGGCACGCTTGACCGCACGCTGGAGTGATTGGCTGTCCTTGTGATGGCGCCGCCTCTCTCGAGATCGTGGATCTTTTGACAGCTGTCCTGATGGAAACACATACTGCCAACCCGTGTCCTTGCTGGCGCTCGGATACTTGAGTACGAGGGCATGGGGAAGGTACACTGCTCCGTAGCCTCTCGACAAATCCCGTTCATGCACGTCTCGCGCCTGTGTAATCTGGCGCGTCAACGGATCGATGGCTCCAGTGGGCAGCATCGTCCTTCGGTCGACGTTTCCCTTCCCTGAGCGAACCACAATCTGCTTGTAGCCAAAGTCGATATCTTTGATGCGCAGCCGAACGCACTCCATCAGTCGCAGTCCCGCGCCATAGAGTAGAAAAGCCATAAGCCAGTGGAGCCCCTCCATGCGTTGCAGAATAGACTTCACCTCCTTCCGTGTGAACACCTCCGGGAGCCTCGTTGGGCGCCTGGCGGGTGCGATATCCTTGAGCTTCTCCAGGCTTCTTCGAAGAACTTGCACGTATAGAAACAGGAGGGCATTTCGGGCCTGATTCTGAGTGCTGGCCGCCACGTTTCTCTCCACGGCGAGGTGCGTCAGATACTGTTCGATCTCGGGCGCCCCCATATCTTCTGGATGTCTCTTGCGATGGAAAAGTATGAAGCGATAGATCCATTGCGAATAGGCCTCTTCTGTACGGTAGCTGTAGTGCTTCCTGCGCAAGGTGGACCTGACCCGCTCGAGTAGTCGGCTCTGTTTTGCCACGATGAATATTCCCGTTGTTTCTCTTACCAGCAAACGAATGCAGGTATAGTCGAGAGACCTCAGAGAATCTCGAAAACTCAATTGCTGTGCGGAGGGAAAACCTGTACATTTAGGAAATCCCCCGTATCAGTTTATTTGCACGGCTCCAAATTCGATGTTACAAGCGCCGTTGGATTCCACACTGGTTCCCACGTGCGAATAGTATGCGCATTGTTTCACGCACATAGGTCCTTGGATCAGGAGCGCCCCTGCCGCGGGGGCAAGAAAGGCTGCGCAATTCCTGCTATGCGTCGCCTTTGACACAATTACCGAAGCTGATATGGTGTGCATTATTTCAACCAGCCCGAGGAGCGCCTTTGACATCAATGCCCCGCTCAGGTGTGCGTGCATTGCGTCATCCACGTACAAATCGATGTGCTGGCAGGAAGTGAGTCGAACAAGATGTAGTGCTGGGCGGGGATTTTGCTGCAGAGACTGGTCGGGGAATCTGTTTTGAAATTGAAACCTACTATTAGTTAGGGAGCCTGAAAAGGGCAATTGCCATGAACAGGGGTACCATACAAACCATCGATCATCTATTTAATACTCTATTAGAGGATAATATCGGATCTGGTTCCGAAATCATCCAACATGGAGAAGTGGTCTATAGTCGTTATGCTGGATATGCTAACCGGGAACATAAAACGCCTGTTCACCGGGATACCGTATTCCCACTTTCATCGATGAGTAAAGCTTTCACTGCAATGATTATTATGCAGTTGGGAGAATCACGGAAATTGGCGTACGACGACCGGTTGCGCAAATTTCTACCAGAATTTCCAGCCTATGCAGATGAAATCAGGATAAGTGATTTACTTTATCATACATCCGGCTTACTGGATCCTTATCGTCACTATTTACAGCATGATCTCAATTGGTATGGTCTTGCGAATCAAGAAATTTGGAATTTACTGATTGAACAGACTTCTTTATGCTTCCCCGTAGGTTCTAAACATGAATACTGCAATGCGAATTATGTTTTGTTAGCAATGATTGCAGAGACGATCTGTCAACAGTCTTTTCGCCATATTATTCATGAGGGTATATTTCAGCCGCTCGGCATGGTACATTCTGAATTGGCTGATTCTCGTTACGTGATAGATTGCCGTGCCTACGGTTATATTAAACAAGAAGGGCAGTATCTGACAATAGATAGTCCCTGGCTGTCATATGGTGATGGAGGGGTACTTTCCAGTTTGAGGGATATGTTTCTTTGGGATCAAGCCTTATATACAGACCAACTGGTCCGCCAGTCTACTCTGTGCCAGGCTTTTCTTCCTGGCACGATGTCAGATGGGCTGTCAACTGGCTATGGTTATGGTTGGAATCTACCAGAATATGGTAATTATCATATTCTGACACATGCCGGTGGTGATCCAGGTTTCGGCAGCATTATTGGCCGATTACCAGCTTTGAAGTGTTCTGTTATCCTGTGGGCGAACATCAATAATAGTTGGCAAACATTAAACGATATTCTATGGTCAATAATTCCGTTGGTAGTCGATGAAACTTGAGTGCCTTCCCGCTCCCTAACCATCCAATTAAGCGGGACGCTACGGGCAGGGAATGAATTCCTATAATTGGGCAGCCAGCATCTGATTTCGTCTATCAGAGGCACTGCAGGTCTGTCCGTAGCGGCCCTTATTTCCAACGTTAGGCATCAGATTAAGGTAATCAGAAACCAGGTGAGAACCGTGAAGCTCAAACACCTCTCCATAACTTCGAAAGATCCACACCGAGCAGCTCAAATATTGGCCGAATTGACCAATGGTACCGCGACGCCGTTTCCATCTACCCTGTGTGTCTATATTGGG
>JABIQT010001071.1 GCA_018667995.1 Candidatus Latescibacterota bacterium | reverse complement strand
TATACTCTTCAGTGGTGGTGCCAATGGTGCGGAAGAGGCCTTCGGTTTCAATGCGGAACGCAAGGGTGTCGAGGAAGTAAACTTCACCTTTGATGGCCACAAAATATCACGTCAACGTGGTCTGCGAATGCTCAATCACGAAGAGTTGAAAAACGGGGACGTTAGCCTCGAATATGTCTCCAGCCTGATGCACCGGCGATATACGGATGGACCCGCTCTGCGAAAGATCCTTCAAAGCATCTGGCACCAGATAAACAACGGCCAGCAGATTTTCGTGATCGGTGAGATTTTGGAGGACAACACGGTTAAGGGTGGTACAGGATGGGGTGCTGAATTTGCGAAGATCTGCAACAAACGCCTCTATGTCTTCGACCAAAGCAAGGATGTTTGGTTTAGGTGGAATAAAATGGAATGGGAGCAACTTGGTGACGACGAGCAACCCGCGATCACGCAGATCCATTTCACCGGTACCGGCACAAGGTTCCTTTCTGATGGAGGAAGGAAGGCCATTGAGGATCTCTTCGACCGGTCTTTTCCTTGATTGGTGGATTAGTGGTACGGACCAATAGCGCGTTCAGTGGGTTTGGGCGTTGGGAAGGTAGC
This sequence comes from Candidatus Latescibacterota bacterium, assembly GCA_018667995.1. Classification (GTDB taxonomy): domain Bacteria; phylum JAAXHH01; class JAAXHH01; order JAAXHH01; family JABIQT01; genus JABIQT01. Next base: position 3,289 of record JABIQT010001071.1, on the reverse strand, counting down.
ATAGCAATCTCGTGTAAAGAGAGTATGTCCTGCTGATCCAGTAGACTGCCCGAAAGATAGCCTGATTGTTCGCTGCCAGGGAACATCTGTGGTGCGCATCAATTGGTGCCCGATCGGAGGGGCTAATCGCGGTGCTTCCCATTTACGCGAGATATACAGTCCCATAGGTTTCAATTATACCATGCTTCTGATCCTGCGCCCCACGGTCTCTCTGTCGTGTCCAGGTAGTGATGGGGATGTGGGGCCCATTCCCGCCTCTTTGCCATCAGTGGTTCGATCTTTCTCGATCCTGATATCGTCACCGCAGAAGCCCCCCTGTACATTGACCAGCCTATCCTTAATCCGTACGTCGTATTAATATGTGATCATACAATGGCTTCAAATTTACTGAAATGCAATTATCCTACTTGATCTGTTAGCGGTGCGGGAGGATCCCATTACGGCGTCCAAGGCGTGGAGTTTTTGCGGGATTTGCTCCATCATCAAGCACAAGTGTACGTGTTCTGTATTTGGCGAGATCCAACAGAAGGAATACCTATGAGTTCACCTGGTAATTTCAGCTTTGCTGGTGGTGGCGTGGCAGATGCCTACGAGGACCTCCTGGTGCCGGTTCTATTCGAACCATGGGCCCACCATCTTCTGGCAGTGCAAGACGATTGGAAAAACAAGCGCGTGCTTGATCTGGCCACAGGAACCGGAATTGTCGCTCGACTTCTGGCGGAGCAAGTGGGGCCGGCCGGTTCTGTTGTCGGAGCTGATATAAACGGTGAGATGCTATCGGTCGCACGACAGCGCAGCGCTGCGTCTGGACACGAGATTGAGTTTATAGAATCCCCCGTCCATCCTCTGAACCTTTCGGACGGGGAATTCGATGTGGTGGTCTGCCAACAGGGCTTTCAATTCTTCCCCGACCGTACGGCTGCCGCAGGCGAGATGTTTCGTTGTTTGAAGGGCGGTGGGAGTGTGGTGATTTCCACATGGCGTCCAGTTACCGAGTGTGGGTTCTTTGGTGCGGTCTGCGAAACGTTAGAGTCTCTCGGCGAGGCGGAGATCTCGAATACGATGCGTGTGCCCTTCGACTTCATAGCAGGTGAAGAACTCGCCAGGCCATTTGAGGCATCTGGATTCTCCAATGTATCCGTAGAAAACGTTATAAAACCGTTAGAGATCGCGGGCGGTGTGGAGCAGGCTGTATCGCTTGCCTATGCCACGCCCATTGCTCCAAAACTTCGTGACCTGCCCCAGGCTGCGCAGATACAGTTCCGAGATGGTCTCACTGAGTGCCTGAGGCAACTCACAGAAGACGGTACAACCATGGGTAAAATGGCGTCGAATCTTCTGACTGCTCGTAAGCCTGTGTGACCAGTTAGTCAGAGGCAGTACCCGGCTTCGGAAAGAACTGGTCGATCATGATCGTATTTCCGTCAGGATCAACACAGGCAATGTGGGCGGGCCCCGTTTCGTCCGGGTCGGTATCTGTCGTGAGTGCAATGCCTGCTTCCACCATTCTGGCTCGAATGTCGCGTACGTCCGTGAAATCCGAGATCGGCTGCGCGCCTTGACTCATCCCCGGATTGAACGTCAGGATATTGCCTTCAAACATACCATGAAACAGACCGATAATAGCTGCACCGTTTGCCATGATCATATACCCCTCCCCGTCGCCTGCCACCTGGGAGAATCCCATGTTTTCGTAGAAGGCCTTGGATACGTTCAGGTCCTTAACGGCCAGGCTAACAGAAAACGCGCCAAGATCGGGCGTTGATGTACTCACTTTTGCCTCCGTATTTGAAGTTGAGGTGTGGGACACGGACGTGTGTCCATCCCGAGTAATCAGAGGAATGGTTGATCCCCGTACCCCACGAGGTATTGCCTCGATATGTGACCGGTAGTTACTCATGAAGATATAGTCTCTAATCCTCCAGTGTCCAAAGGAGTTTTTATGTATCTCATTCGATGTGCAAAGTGGGCAGCCATCGGTGTGCTTGTCATCGCAGTGGCCGCTTCATGTCAGAAAAAGTCACCGGATCAGCTTTTGAAGGACCTGGCACGTGCTTCACTGTCGCAGATCAGTGGACAGCTTGCGCTTGCGGGCCTCAAGGAATCCGTCGAGGTAATTCGCGATGAATATGGCATTCCCCATATCTACGCTCAAAATACGGATGATCTGTTTTTTGCCCAGGGTTATGTAATGGCACAGGATCGTCTCTGGCAGCTGGAAATGTGGCGTCGCTGGCGAGAAGGAAGGTTGGCCGAGATTTTCGGACCGGAAGCTATAGACTATGACGTGCGCACACGCCTCATGATGTACCGAGGTCCCTTCGATGATTCGGAATGGACGAGCTACCATGCGGATGGGAAGCGCATTTTTACGGCTTACGCGGCCGGTATAAACGCGTTTATAGACGAGAAGGCCGATAATCTGCCGGTTGAGTTCAAACTCACTGGAGTGACCCCGGGAAGATGGACCGCGGAGACGGTGGTACGTCGCTGGACAAGCCTCAATTTTCCAAGTGCAGGTTACAATGCCATGCGAGAGATTCGCCTCACGCAATCCGTTGCAGAATTGGGCGTGGAGGAGGCCAACAGAAGGGCCGCCCCGCTTCCATGGGACGCACTGAAGGTTCCGAGGGGACTCGACGTACACGCGCTTCCTGACGATATCATGGACGTGATGCGCGCAGGAGATAATGATCCGTTTGTGCCGGGACGCCTGCCGCCCCTCAAGATCGTTGATGAGTATAGGTCCCTGGTCACGGGACCGCCCACATCGGAAGCTCCCCCCGCCGAGCAGCTCCTGGAAATTGGCAGCAACAACTGGGCGGTCAGCGGAGAATTATCTGAAACCGGCAAGGTTATGGTGGTCAATGACCCTCATCGTCGGTTGGAGAACCCTTCGTTAAGATACTACGTGCACCTGAATGCGCCCGGATGGAATGTCATCGGGGCCGGAGAGCCACCATTTGTGGGTGTGAATGTGGGGCACAATGATCACATGGCATGGGCATTTACGTTCGCCGGTGTGGACGTTAACGATGTATTCGTTGAGGAACTGAATCCAGCGAATTCCGATGAAGTGAAGTGGCGGGACGCATGGGAACCGATGGAAGTTATCCGCGAGGAGATACCGGTGAAGGGTGCTCCCGCACATACTGTCGATTTGAAATACAGTCGCCATGGCCCTGTTTTCTACGAAGACAATGAGCGGAACCTCGCCTATTCGGTGAGGTCCATCACGCACGAACCCGGCACGGCTCCCTATCTGGGAAGCTTCCGGATGGCACAGGCG
>JABIQT010001033.1 GCA_018667995.1 Candidatus Latescibacterota bacterium | reverse complement strand
GTCTACACCGTCCATTTGATACTCGGCGGCCTTATCGATTATGCCGAGAAGGGTGATCTTGCCCGCGTTGAATGTGTCGCGGTAAGAGAGGGATTGCAGACTGAGCTTGATCATTGAGAATTTTCTTTTCGAGGTCGTGGTCTTGCGTTTATGTGAGATTTGCCGACTTCGTTGTCACTTTAGGTACATGATCGGCGGCACACCGGGCTGGGAGGGAATGTACCACCAGCCCGGGGTGAATCAAGCCGTTTATGAGAGCTCTTTTATTCTGATGAGCTCTATTAACCATCCATGCGAGTGGTCTATCTGCTTGAGCAGGGATCGCGTAAGCTTCTCCGATTGACGCTAAACTGCGCACTTCTTCAACTCTGGAATTTGAAGAATTTGATGAGGCACGGGCTGACGACATGAAAAAAATCGATTCACATTTGCACGTTTGGGCGCACGATCCCGATATGTATCCGTACCGGGAAGGGCAGGCGCCGCCACGTGACCGAGGTGACGCTGAATTCTTGCTTGATCTGATGGACCGAGCAGATGTCGACGGTGCGTTAATCGTTCAGCCGATTGTCCATGGCTTCGATCATGCTTATGTCGATGACACGATCGCCCAGTGGCCAGATCGATTCGTTGGCATGTGTCTTGTCGATCCTCAAGCTGCAGACCCGGTCGGCATGCTCGACGAACTGGTTGGGCGTGGATACAGGGGAGTTAGGTTCAATCCTGCGCTTTGGCGTGAGGGTGAACTCATGAACGGCGATGTTGGTCAGGCGCTGTACAAGCGCGCTGGCGAGCTGGGAATTCCGGTTGGTTTCTTGGTTAGCCCTAACAACTACGAAGAAATCGAAACGCTAGCGGCTGTGTATCCAGATACGGATGCGATTGTCGATCACTTTGGTCACTGTGTTCCTTCTCGGGATGGTGCTGAGGTTCCCGATTTCGAACGGCTGCTGTCTATGTCACGTTACCCAAATATGAACGTGAAACTATCTGAATTTCCTCGGGCATCGAACGAAGAGTTTCCGTATATCGACCTGTTCGACTGGACGCATCGTTTGATCGATGAGTACTCGGCAGATCGACTTATGTGGGGAACCGATTTTCCTTTCATTGTTGAGCAGGCGGGTTACACCAAAGGCTGGGAGATCGCAGATCGAATCGAGCCAGCGATTGGACCTGGGCTTTCTGATCGAATTCTCGGCGGTACGTGCGAAAGACTGTTTGGTACCTGGGGTTAATCTCAGGTAGCTAGCTGCTGAATTTTGTTCAGCGCCTCTTCTCTTCAATCTGAAGTATCGATGCCCCCATGTTTCGGCTCGGGGGATTATAGTGTGCACTCCTAAAACCCTCTCAAAGGAATCCCGATGACCTCGTCGCCAATCCCGTCTTCAGCTCCTGATGCAGTCAAGCGAATGACTGCTGCTGCTAACGATTTTCTGATGCAGTTTCAGGCTGACATTCTTGGAATCTCGGTTCAGAGACCATCAGTCTCCGAAACCACCGCCTTTGGCGCAGCGCTCCTTGCCGGTCTCGGTGTCAATATTTGGAAAAATACGACCGCTCTACCCGTAGACAGGCCTGGAATCCAGGTATTCGAGCCACGGATGGAAGCAAAGGTACGGGACCGACTGTTTTTGGGCTGGCAGAAAGCGGTATCAAAGAGCAAAGGTTGGGCCGATCCGAATGGTGGGTGAATATCAGGAATCCGTCACAGTCCATCCTGAACTTGTAAAGCTCGGGGATCCTGTGACGATCAGCGTCACAAGCGGCCGTGAGTACCTACCATTGACCTTAGAGCTGACAGAACGATACCTCGAACAAGAATTCACCGTGGGCGACGGGGTCAGAGTGTCATGGACTGACTCGGCACCGATCAAGACGGGATCCGCGACATGCACACCCCGCTCCACCGGAAACTACCTGATTCGATTGGGTGAATTGACTCGAGCCTTCGGTGTCGTGGATGACCAGACCACCATCTGTTCGTTTACAATCCCCTTTGCCTCAAGTGATTACCCCATGGGAAACCAGCTCGACTTCTACCATCCAGAGATTCATTCGCGCCCGATACCCGTTGATTACGCAGTGCATGTTACGGACGAACGATCACTGAGCCCTACGTGGGACGTACACAAGAATCTACGGGGTTTCCAGATGGTCTACGGAGATGGCGTTTTTCCAATTCTTAATCAGGGAAGTATGAAGGCTCTGGCCGGAGATTTCGAGTTGAGCGAGCAAGATGGTGCTTCTTCGGGTGATGCTGTGAGAATTCTACTGAAAATGTGGCAATCTCTGGGCTATCAGGAACCGGGGACGGTCGACCTGGGGAATCTGAAATGGGATCACAAGGCTTTGAGTTACGGCAATTGTTCAAGAGAGAGCGTGGACTGTAGCAGGTTTGGTTCCATCGCATCGACCGCAGAAAGAAGCCCCACTAAACAGACGAATATCGAACAAGATGTCACTTGGACGTTTAATAGAGACTTGGATTTGGTTGAATTTCGAACATCGTTCGGCCACCCTGATGCGGGCTCCATCAATTTCTGTCCGCGAGTCGAAGCCGCCGAGACAGAGGATATGCAGTCGAAGTTGGAAACCCGACTACATCCATCAGGAACTATTGGTCCACACTTTCTCTACATCACCCTCGATGGCGACGCCCCGGGCCTTGTCGAAGCCAATAGGACCGCCATCAATCTGCTCGCAGAAATGCCTCGCACGCGAAGTCTAGTATTTGGTCGAAAGCAAGCAATTGCCCCTCTGATGAGAGATATAGCTCAACACATAAAAAAGACCTGAGCGCGACTAACTCAGGTCTTTCCAGGATCTGGCTCCAGCAGGAGCGATCAACAGATATCAATTTGTCAGGTATCGGAGACTACGGTCGGAAGATCTCGGTAAGTTTTGCTAGCATCTCATGGGATCGACGGGACTCAGGCTCAATACGTGCCAAGTCATCAATGGCCTTACGCGCTATCTCAATGTTCTCATCCATCAATGCCAATACTGCAAGGCGGTAGTGGGCATCTGCCAAATAGGAATCCATTACTATAGCTTTCTGGTAGGCCTCGATTGCGCGTTCCCGCTGTAGGGGCAAGACGGTGCGTCCTTTGGTAATCACGTACATCTCGCCGCTGTGTTCCCAGGTAAGGCCAATTTGATACTGAGCATCGGCGTATCTTGGATCCAGATCGAGCGCCTTTTTGAATTTGCTCCGTGCCGCATCCCAATGACCGAGTCGCGCTTCCAGTAGCCCGACCTCAAATTGCAGCTTAGCGTTTCGATCGTCTTTCTTTAGCAGGTCCTTCATCACGGAGAGTTGCCTTCGGGCCTGCTCTTCTTCTGATTTCAGAATAGGAGGATCTGGGGCAGAACGGTCATCCACAACCACGATCGTTGGCCCCGGTGTTCTGCGGGCGGCACAACCGGACGAGATATATGCAAGACTGAATGTAAGTGTGAGAACAAGAAGGAGGCGACTGCAAGGGAGAGACATTAGAGTATTCCTATCGTTTTTGCCTGGATTGGACCTGATGCCGCTTGTAGATCATGAGAAGTAACTGTCGGGTACGGTCCGATTTTGGTTCGAGGTCATGCAGCTTCTGATATGATTCATTTGCTTCGCGCATATCATCACCTACTAGGTAAACCAGACAAAGTCTATAGTGCGCGTCGGCAAAATCCGGCCTTGCCCTGACCGCCGCCTTGTAAGCATCGATCGCTTTTCTACGCTGAGGACCACTGACCACACGCCCTTTGGTCATACCTTTCAGGTCGTATAGCTCACCTGACTTTTCCCAAACTGTCCCCATGCGAAACCATGCATCCGATACTCTGGCTTTCCGATTAACGGACTCCTGGTAGTCCCTCAACGCCTGCTCTAGATTTCCACGTTGCTCTTCCAGAAGTCCGGCCCGGTAATACAGCAGTGCATCATCGGGGTTTTTTTTGAGCGAACCACGGATATCCTCTAAAGTCAGGCCGGACATGCGTCTCCGAGAAGTACGCATCGTCGTTCTGGATTCACCGTTCCCTTTGTCTTCATCTTGAGCGAGTACAAGAGGAGCCAAAGGCAATTCCAAAACAAGCCAGACCGCGACTACGGAAGCCAAGCATCGCATGAGCTTCACAAGCCGGAGACCAGTATCAGTCCTTCTGTTGGGCTTTCTGCAGGTCGTATACACGTGAGAGTAGTTCCCTCTCTCGACTTGTCCCCGGTTCCAAAACCTTGAAGCCTTGGTAGGCATCCAGTGCGCGGGACAAGTCCTTATTGAGTAAGTAAGCCATACATAGTCGGTATTGTGCATCCGGATAATCGGGCTTGTGTTGGACAGCCTTCCTGTAGGAGGACACTGCGTATCGCTGCATTGCACCGCCTACCTTGCGACCAGGCTCCCCGGTTTCCGGATCAATCTCATAGGCTTCGTCGACCTTTTCGGCCACATAACCTGCATGATAGTACGCTTCGGCAAAGTTTGAGTTTCGGTGAATGGCCTCCTGGAAATCCCTTAGAGCATCACCCCATCGCTCTATCCGTTCTTCTAAAAGCCCTGCCTGGTAATGAAGCTGTGCATTTTTTCCATCACTCTTGATAGACTTCCTAACCATTTCCAATTCGTCCAGAACAGCCAGTACTTCTTCGCGACTCAGCAGAAGGGACCTGGGCAAATCTCCGACGGTAGGCGCCTGTACAACGGCCGTTGGCGCACAACTTCCGCCTAGAATACAGATCAGCAGGAATGTGACTATTAATCGCAGAGCAATGCAACAGTCACCATTCGGCTCTGAGAAACGCAGATCTTTACAGGTCGAATGTTTAAGCTGCATGGTCTAAAATACCTCCACCTTACGTTCAAAGCTAATGCTGATTCATTCTTTTGCTATAAGCACGAAAAAGACCTGAAAGTTAAAGTCAGGCACTCATTGACGCCTGATGGCGCCTTTAGATATGGTGACCGATCACGCGTCCAAGCCTTCCGACGCCATCCTCGATCTGATCAGCCTCCAAGAAGCTATAGCAGAGGCGCAGTTGGTTTTCGCCTCGACCGTCCATGTAGAAAGGTGGGCCGGCTACATACGCAACCTTCTCATTCTCTATGCCCCATGCCAGCATGGGGACTGAGTCTACACCATCGGGGAGCGTAACCCACAGATAGAAGCCACCTGCAGGATGCGTCCACTCTACACCGGGTGGCATAGCGCTCTCTAATGCGGCAAGCGTACGGTCACGTTTCTCACGATAAATTGGTATAGATTCCGCAACCTGTCGGTCAATATAACCTCGTTTGCCGTATTCGTACACGATTCTCTGCCCGATCGTGCTCGAACATTGATCCGTTCCTTGTTTACACTGGCAGAACTGTGCAATCACATCCGGCGGGGCAGCGATCCAGCCCAATCGAATTCCGGGGCCAAAGATCTTCGAAAATGTATTGACGAAAATCACGCCATCCGGATTCAAAGAGACCAGCGACGGAAGCGGCTCGCCTTCGTAACGCAACTCTGCGTAGGGTGCATCCTCAAGGATAGGGACACCGTATTTGTCAGCGACCTCCACAAGCCGTCGTCGCCGCTCAGTAGAGAGGGACACACCTGCCGGATTCTGAAAAGTCGCTATAGTATAAATAAACTTAGGTTTTATGCCCTGACGAGAAAGATCATTTAGACAGACATCGAGTCTGTCCACATCAAGCCCATTGCTATCAATGGGAACATCCACCAATTCAGCCTGATAACTTCGAAAGGTGTGTAAGGCTGCCAGATAGGACGGCGCCTCTACGATCACGGTATCACCTGGATTGATGAAGGCCTTGGCAACCAGATCTATCGCCTCCAATCCTCCGGAGGTGATCATGAGATGATCCGCCGTCATGGATACCTTGTCTATGGTTTCCATACGAGCCGCGATCCACTCGCGCAAGTTAGTATACCCAGCAGTCGGTCCGTATTGTAGTGATGCGGGACCTTCGTTGTCAAGAACCCAATCAGCAGCTTCTTTAATACGAGGCAACGGGAAGGACTTGGGATCGGGTAAACCACCTGCAAATGATATCACATCAGGACGTTCGGCTAGCTTCAGAAGACCGATGATGGATGTGTCGCTTATCAAAGCCATTCGGTCAGCGTACAATGTATTCCAGTCCATCCAAAACTCCAGGCAGCCTACGGCGCTGCACTCTATTCGTTCGGGGCTGTCAGTGTCCAATAAATCTATTATGAAATAGGACACTACCCCTAGTAATATCTAATAACTATATTAGAATCTGTACAGAATTACAAGTTGAAAATAACTTGACACACCTAAAATGTGGACTTAGTGTACAAATCACTCACCGGTGGCAGGATATAAACTACCAGCTTGCCATATGTTACGCACTCAAAAATGGAAATAAAGACAATTCTTTTTTCGCGTGACTAATCGCTACTTGTGGCCAACATTTCTGGGGTGCTCTCATGGCGGAAGAAAGCGAGTTGATTTCAAATTTTCAAAAGAACAGCCAAGAGGAATTTCGGTTTAGCATCACCAATTTCAAGGGGCGGGAGTACGCGGATGTTCGGATTTTCTATGAGAAGGATGGCGACTACTTCCCAAGTAAGAAGGGCATCACCGTCTCATTAGATACCTGGGTGTCTTTTAGGAGCTGTGTCGAAGAGCTCCATAACGCACTTGTAGAACGCGATTTGGTGACCATCGATGAAGACGAGGATGACTAAACCCTCCCTAAATTCCGTCCCTCTGAATAGCGACGAGAATCCTACCGATATCTTTGTAACCCAGACATTTCGTGTAAAGGGTATGAGCTGCGCTAATTGCGCACTTGCCATTGAAAAGGGGTTGGGGTCGACCGAGGGCATCACTGACGTGGCCGTCAATCTCTCCGCCGAGAATATGTCGGTTTCTTACTCGCCGCAAACCACTGATGACCAGGCTATTATGGCCAGAGTCAAGGACCTTGGCTTCGCGGCATTCCCAGGCCCCGGGACCGCCAACCCAAGACACGAACGCGATATAGAAGCCCGGAATTCGAGACACTGGGTGATTTGGACCCTCTTCCTCTCTCTACCTTTTGTGCTGAGCATGATTCCGAATGCTCCCCGCCTGCCACTTTCAGTACTCCTCGTCAGCGCGACCTTAGCTATCACCACCTCAGGAGCTACTTTCTTCCGAGGGGGATACCATGCGCTCAAGAACCGACTGGCGAACATGGACGTCCTCGTCTCACTCGGAATCTCATCGGCATACAGTTTCAGCCTACTTGTGGTACTGATGCCCGACGCATTCCTTGAACAGGGTCACTTTTTCGAGGTCGTGGTTTTTCTGCTTCTCTTCATCAGGTTCGGAAAGTTCCTGGAGGCGCGTGCCAAAGACCGTGCCGGTAAAGCACTGGAGCGACTCTTCGAACTACAGGCGGATCGGGCTCGAGTTGTAAGAGATGGTGTGGAGGTCGACCTACCTGCCTCAGACGTCGTCGTAGGAGACCTTCTGAGAATAAAGACGGGAGAGAAGCTGCCCGTTGATGGTCGAGTCATAGAAGGCCAAGCGGCGGTGGACGAGTCGATCATCTCGGGTGAGTTTATACCTGTTGAGAAAGGCCTGGGCGATTTCGTCACGGGGGCGACTACTAATACGTCGGGGCTTCTGCTCATAGAAGCAACGGCTGTAGGGCAGGAAACCGTGCTCGCGCAGATCGTGCAGATGGTCGCGACGGCCCAGGCGGATAAAGCCCCAATTCAGCGATTTGCCGATTCGGTTTCCCAGGTGTTCGTCCCTGTTGTACTTACCCTTGCACTGGTCACGTTCGCTTGCTGGTTTTATCTGTTCGAATCAACAGTGGTATTCGCGCTCACGGCGTCTATGGCCGTTCTGGTGATTGCTTGTCCCTGCGCATTGGGCCTGGCCACGCCCACAGCCATTCTCGTTGGCAGCGGATTAGGCCTCGAAAGAGGTATTCTCATAAAGCGAGCTTCCGCCCTTGAGCACATCGCCGGACTAAACATGCTACTGTTGGACAAAACCGGCACCCTCACTACCGGACATCCCCTGGTTACGGACGTGATACCGGCAGATAGCATGAGCGATGATCTCGTGCTACAACTGGCCGCCTCAGGCGAACAAACATCGACGCACCCATTGGCCGAAGCAATCACGAATGCAGCCGCAAACAG
>JABIQT010000858.1 GCA_018667995.1 Candidatus Latescibacterota bacterium | reverse complement strand
GGGCATCAAGGAATTTAAGAAGGGCAATTTCGATGTGGTCGTAACCGATGTCAAAATGCCCAAGATAAACGGCATTGAAATGATGAAGGCATTGAAGGCCTTTGATTCATCGGCTGAGATCATCGTAATTACGGGATTCGGGACGATGAGCATGACCATAGAAGTCATGCGCCTCGGGGCATACGATTTCCTTAAAAAGCCTGAAGACCTGCCTCACAGACTTCGCCATACGGTAGAGCATGCCCTTGAGAAACGTGCGCTGAGCCTGAAGAACCAGGAATTGCTGGAGGTGCTCGAAGATCAGATCATGGATAAAACTCAGGAGGCCAACTGGTTGGCGACGCAGCACGCCATTACCAACATCCTGGCGGAATCCACCGGACTGGAGCAGGCCATCCCAAAGATCCTTTCGCAAGTTCTTGAAAGGCTTGAGTGGGACATGGGCATTATGTGGCAGCTGAACAGGAATAGAGATTCGCTCCAATGCACAGATGTCTGTAATAGCCAACAGATAGAGGAATTTGCGTCAAAGCATAAAGAACGCTCATTCTCAATAGGCGAAGGCCTTCCCGGTGCGGTCTGGGAACAGAAACGCTATGTTATACCGGACGTGGGTACGCTCGAAAAAGGGGTGGGCGCCGTAAATCCCCCACCCGAATACCTGAGTATCGGTTTTCCAGTGATGCGGAGCGACCGGGTGTTTGGCGTGATGGAGTTCTTTCATAAGAAAGAACATGACGCGGATAGTAATATCGTAAGAATGTTGGTGGCTATAGCCAATCAGCTGGGCATGTTCATCGAGCGCGAGCAGTTCGAACATCAGTTTCTGCAATCTCAGAAGATGGAAGCCATCGGGCGTTTGGCGGGTGGCATAGCCCACGATTTTAACAACATATTGACGTCCATGATCGGCCAGGCACATCTCATAGAGAAGAAGCTTGATCCTGAAGGGGATCTGACGGGGAGGACACAGCAGATCCAGAAGACCGGTCATCGTGCGGCCGCCTTGATTCAGCAACTGATGACCTTCAGTCGCAGTCAAATTCTGCGCCCGGAACTGCGCGATATAAACCAGGTGATCGAGAGTATGGAGCCCATGTTACGCCGTCTTTTGATGGAGAACATCGACTTCAAAATCAATCTGGATAGATTCATTGATCCCGTAATAGTCGACCAGGCCAAACTCGAGCAGGTCATATTGAACCTGGTGGTCAATGCCAGGGATGCCATGCCCGACGGCGGCAGAATAAACTTATCGACAATCAAGGTGAAATTAGACACCTACCAAGCCCGTCTGGATGGTCTGGCAGCAGGAAAGTATATCTGTCTGGATATCCGTGACACCGGGCAGGGCATGGAAGATTCCGTGAAAGAACACATTTTTGAGCCCTTCTTCACGACCAAGGATGAAGGCAAAGGTACTGGACTCGGCCTGGCCACCGTCTATGGGATTGTAACTCAGAGCAAAGGTGGGATCAAGGTAGCTAGCGAACCGGGAATGGGAACCACATTTTCGATCTATCTTCCGACGGCTTCAGCTGATTCCGCAGAGGACAGTGGCCAGACGAATAAGAAGGAGGATGAGCCTCAGGTTGATTCTTCGCTGGTGACCGAGACACTCCTGATTGTGGAGGATGAAGAGGATGTCCGCGATATGACGCGGCAGATTCTTGAGCAGGCCGGCTACAAGGTTCTTGAAGCTTCTAACGGTTCCGTGGCTCTTGACGTCCTAAGGGACTATCCTGATGAGATTGACCTTGTTATGACGGACCTCATTATGCCCACCATGAACGGTGCCGAGTTTGTGAGGTTGCTCCGCGAATCCCATCCGGACATGAATGTGGTCTTCATCTCCGGATATTCAGATGAAATCCTGCCGGACGGTACCAACTCACGTGGCGATATCCCTTTGTTGACGAAACCTTTCGACCCCGAGGAACTACTCCGTAAGATTCGGGAATTGGTTGTATGAACTCCAGGAGTCCAGATGCAGTAATGTTGGTGGTACTCCCCGCACGTATGCATCCCCTTTCAGAGGGCAATCCGTAGGCACCCTCTCCCGCACACAATCGCTTATCCTGTAACTATTCAAATATGAGGTCGATCTATGAACTCGCCGTGTGGTGCTGAAATCGTCGAATTGCACCAGTTCTTCGAAGACTGGTTCAACGGAAACATACCTGACACCGCCCAGGAATTCCAGCGTATGGATGTAGTTATGGACGCATCTTTTGTTATTGTCATGCCGGATGGAAAACGCGTGGATAGAGATCCATTGCTTGAGCTCTTGAAGAAGTCCCATGGCAAACGTGCTGGCATTCGCATCTGGATTGAGAATGTTCGGGTACTTGTATCCGAGGGTGGAATTGTTATAGCGGAATACGAGGAATGGCAGGAGGAGAATAGTGAGACGACATCGCGCGTGAGCACCGTTGTCTTCCGGGAGAAGGAAGAGACGCCCAACGGATTGTCATGGGTGCGCGTTCATGAGACCTGGTTCGACCGACAGTAATCTGCCGCTTCCTCATCGAAGGTCATCTTGCGTGAGAAAGGAGTACCAATGAGGTTGGGAGTTGTGGGATACGTCCCCGGAGACCCGAGGGCTATAACTATAGAACATTTGAAAGCAGTTCAAGCAGGCGGTTTCACGAGCGCGAATTTTCACGGTCCGGGAGACGAGTTGCAGGATGTCACCGAAGCGGACTGTAGTCG
>JABIQT010001069.1 GCA_018667995.1 Candidatus Latescibacterota bacterium | reverse complement strand
TGGAAGGACTGGGCGGCGGTGATCAGGTCGGCACATTGGTCGTCGAGGGTCGTCTTCTCAGCCGAAGCATTTACAGCCTTGTATGCCGGAAAATCGGAGAGATTGGAGACGGAGGCACGCCGCATCTTGGTATTCGGTTCCACACCGAATACCTGAAAACCGCGTTCCAACAGCAATCCCGAGAAGATCCCCGTACCCGAGCCCAGATCAGCGACGGTGGCAGTCTCTGGAATTCCCGTGTAGGCGATCAGGTAATCAATAAGAGCGTCCGGGTAGGACGGTCGGTACTTCACATAATCCTGCACTCGATCTGAAAAGCGTTTTGTAGGGTCCATTGTGTCATCCGGTTTTGTGAGGTCGGTATCGAAAAGGGAACTCTATAATATACACACTAGCGCAAGTCGGCGAAAATACACCTTAGAATGTACGATCGATTCCACAGAATATCGACGTAAGGCTCTTCATTATATTCGGCACAAAGACCGAAGTCCATGCCCTTGAAGCCATGCCCGGAATAGAAGGCGCGAGCCGGTCTGTTACACTGAAGAGTGTGGGGCAAAAGACGAGTAGGAGATCACTCCGGGGCTTGCTCAGCCGGCCTGACCTCACTCCCCTATTTGGTGTCCCTACCTCCACATAGAGTTTATCCAAGGAATCGCGGTTCACCGCCATCATTCCCAATACTTCCTCATCTTCAAGAGCAACATTCACTTCATTCAGCGGGACAATCACATCACGCAAGAAAACGTGCATCTGCTCATAGCTGTGGTCGGGCTGCAAGAAGGGCAGGCCGTTTCAATTTGACGCAAACTACATCAAGGCCGTTCGGTCCAGGTATCTTTCGTCATAGGGAACGACGCGCATGTCTGTTACCGCATAGTTGTCATTTCGAAAAGTTCAAATGGCCGCGGCCTGATATTATCACCCAATTCAGGATGCATACCACCTGTCCCTGCTGGCGCGAATTGCCGGGCAGAGATGGCCATGATCTCCTTTGACATCCCTGGCAGAATAATGGACTATATCGAATCCTCTCGGTACAGAGCTCGATTTTTCTTGAAGCCGAATCAAAGCATGCTAATGGCTATTGGGTCTTATCCATGAGAACAACATCCGGACGACGAATTTGAACACACATTCCACGGAGGCCGCATGGTCCCGCTATATGAAATTGTGGTAGAGGCCCAATCAGGAGATCCCTATGCCTTTGACCAGCTTGTCCTGCGGTTTCAGGATATGGCTGTGGGATATGCCCAGTCCATTCTCGGCGATTTCCACCTAGCGGAGGATGCCGCACAGAACGACGAACTCCGGTCTCCTCTCTGCGAAGAAAGATCTCATCCTGGACGATTGCCGTGATTCAACCAGATACTTCACCCATGCATCTACGGCATAGTCGATTACGCTAAGCAGGCGAGTGGCATATTCTGCCAGGTCCGCAGGGGGGCAGCAGGGTATACCGTCCCGTATACAGATTGTCCTGCTCATATCGGTAAAATACATGGAGATGATAGTGCCACACATCCTGGTTTCCCGCCGGCTCATTGTGCTGCCTGGTGGAGACGCCGTCACATCTGTAGACCGCCTTCTTGGCCAGAACGCTTCGCCTCGAGAGGGAATGGATCTTCCCGCCGACTTCGTCGGGTAGTTCATACAGATTTTCAAAGTACTGGTTGGGGATGATGAGCACGTAGTCCCTGTACTTCGTCCACTGATGGGCACTGATAAAGGCCATCAGACACTCGTCCCGATAGATCGCATCAGACGGGGTGGTCAGAACGTGCTCGTTGAAGTCGTTCCGAACGATCAGTCAGAAAGGACACTGCTACTCGTCAGGCGGAGGTTTCATGATACCTCTTTGCTGCACAGCGCAAGGCCATTTCTTGCCTATTCATGGATCCTCCCGTATATTTGAATTTATACACCTCATTTTACACGATTTTAGGTTCCATATCGGTGCGTGAACCACGACACAGTTGCTTTCTTGAAACATGTGCATGTCAAGGGAAGTCTGAAGACTATACTTGTTTCTTACAGGCTTGCTTCCTAAAGCAGACAATTGTTCGTCATCCGTTGATTCCACGACTCGAACTTCGGATAGTCACCAAGAGTGCCGCAGGTCGCTACCCTTAGCATCTCTAAATCACAATGGAGGTCATTCATGCTGAACTATAACCAACGTGAACGCGTCCTGGTCGGCATCCTAATAGGCGTGGGGCTGCTCGTCGGAGTTCCGGTTCTTCGGGGCGGAATTGACGATGGATTCATGGCCGTCATGATCATTTCTATATTGGGCAGTCTGTTAGGATTCATGGTCTGGCAGGTTTCGACGAGTCGAACCGAACGTATGCGTATCAAAGCCCAAACGGACTTACTTAACCAACTCATGAAAAAGTTCGAATCACCAGAAGCGTTCGTGGCCTTTCTGGATTCTCCGTCTGGCCAGAGAGTATACGATGGCATCGCATATAGTCGTAAGGATCGTCAGAGAATGGTATCCGGTAATACCGGCGAATATGTCGATGCGGAACCCGCCTATACAGAGAGTTTCTAGCACCTGCTTTGCGGTCAGCAAGATTAACCTCGGCGAAACTTTCTTTACACTACCAAAACGCCATTTGCATCCGATCGGGTGCAGATGGCGTTTTCGTTTATGTCACCGGTTTGCTCAAGAACTTTGAATCGGTGATGCTTCAACTCAAGTTGGTGCGTTTCCGGTGTTCGATATAGCCGCCGGTGGGCGTACTACTCGCCGTTGATACAACGGCTCCCCTCATAGGCATCTGGCGACACATCCGGTCTCAATGGATCGATCCTGAATCGATTATAGGTGATCTCACGCTCACCATCCCAGAGATCGTGGTCGTCAAACGCCACGTACAGTGTACGGGTCTGCTGGTCTATGGTTACATTCTCTGGATTTACGCGTAGTACCTTCAAATGGGCGACTCGTCCGAACCTCTATACTTCCCCTAAGTATAGAGTAGTGCGCCACTGTTAGGGTGAGGATCATCGTCGAGCGCGTAGCCCGTCACCGGATCGTCGAAGTCTTTGAAGTAGGTATAGTTGGTATCCACAGTCTCAAAACCTGTATTGTAATATAACAGATTCGCCCGATGATTGCCGGTGGCTGCCCCCGTGGACGCATGTTGGTATCCGGCCTTTTTCGCTTCCCACAATAGACGTTGTATCATGAAAGAACCAAGTCGTTGTCCACGATTGGCCTCATCGCTCACATAAAACCACATGATCTTGAACATGGACTGCGCTTCGCCAGCACGACAGGTGTGGCCTGCAGACCAGACGAGCGTACTGGCAATCTTTTCGTCGTGACGTTTCACGGTGATTTCGATGTTGGGCAGATCCCCTCTACCGGAATGCAGCTCAGTCTCATATGAGATAGCGGGTAGCGTATCTGCGGGTTCAGAGGCGGCAAAATCGGGAATAACCGTGTAACTCCACCCAAGAATTGCCCGGTATTTATGCAATCCGAGAAGCGACAACACATGTGGCATACGGTCCGACCCGAAGGGATGGGAATAGCGATGAAATCGGTACCCATAGTGGCTGAATATGCGAATCTGCGACACCCCGAAGCCCTTGCAGTACTGCTCCGTGGCCTCCATTAATGCCGTACCTCCCGCACGATGACCCCTTCTGTAGTGAAAGAAGAGCACCAACCCCATGCGATCATGCATGCGATCCTCAATGCGCCAAGCCCCACCGAGCTGGCTATCGTGCTCCCGGGTCCAGATGGCCACATGGGAGAAACCGACGATCTGTCCCTGCTCTTCGGCCACGATGACCTTGACGTCTGAGAGGTCTGGGTAGGACAGATCTTCCTCCTCCTGAAAGCGAATGCCATAGATAAACTCGGAATCAGAAACGGGGTAATAGTAGGGAATCTGAAGGAATTCATCGTTGTAGAACCCGACCAATGCGGAGCTGTCCTCAGGCTCCCAGTAGTGGATTTTCATTACGTTGCCTCCTTCTATACTTCAGCGACGAATAGTGACCTGCTTGAAAGTTCGATAGAGAATCGGCATCACCGCATCAACTCGGAGAGGACTGATTCTCGTGCCACTGGGAGTCAAGCATAGCGTATTGGAGCTCATCATGCCACTCACCGAGTCCCCAGGATTTCTCCCTGAACCGCCCCTCGCGGACCAGACCGCTTTTCTCAAGTACTCGTATAGAGCCGATATTCTCAATGTCACATACGGCTGAGACGCGATGGGCTCCGCAGTCACAGAATCCGAATTGGAGCAGTGACTTACAGACTTCCGTACCATATCCATTCCCCCAGAAATCTGAATGAAAGCAATAACCGATGCGCCATTCTCGGTCGTTCTCGTCCTCAAGACTGAAACCGCAGCCACCAATCAGCGTGTCTGGACTATCCCTTAGGACTACGGCTCTCTCGAATTCCGTACGGGGTTCTTCTTCCGCACTTTCCATGGCGCGCATTACGAAGTTCCTGGTATCCGTTTCGGAGTTAGCATGGTATATCGCATACTTCATGATATTCAGATCAGCTCCGTATCGGTGCACCGCCGTCCAATCGCTCATCTCGAATTCGCGTATGATCATCCTATCGGTCTCGTGTTGCATGGGTTCAAAGTCCTGAGAATACACTAGCCGACTAAGTTGTAAGGGTGGATTAGAAAATGGTCTTCCTTCAAACGCAATCGTGGATGCAGGAAGAAGTACACAGACGGCGGGCGCCGTACAACATATCTGAGCGGCGGCATCGATTCAGGGATACGGAGAAAGCGCTCCCGAATCATGGATTTCAAGAAGGCAATATGAGGAAAACAGATGGCGCGAGTTATGTAATCTCAGTCCGAACCTACCAGCTACGAGATAGTGAAGGCTGCCCCGCACCCGCCCTCGGGCAAGTTTTGAGAAAATCGTAACACCTGCTGTCCGACTGGCACCCGCCACAACTGGGATCTTGCCACGAGCCCTATTCCCGCGAACATAGAATGCCAAATCATAGAAGTTTGGTTTGGCAACCATACTCATGAGCAATTTGGATGAGGTCTGTTTCACTTGATTGGCGATTCGCCATACGGTTAGTCAAATTGTCTGGACTCACTCCAATGAGTCCCGCACAGAATCAACGACATCCTGCCCCAGTCCGACGGCCGTTTCGGGGAGATTCAGCACATGATCCAGGAGCAAGTCGATCTCTTTGTGGCGCGTGCCCTGTTGCCTTCGGTGAAGCAGAAAAGTCATACGATCGGCATAATATGCGGCCCACACGAGCGGGTAGCACCGCCACTCAGCATCCGTAAGTGGTCGACCAGCATGGTATCCGCGAACGATCTGTACGGTATCAACCGCGTTAAGGAGCGTATAGTGTTTTCCAAGGGTCCACTGAATACGAGGCATTACCAGATCGAATAGTGCCGGGGCAAATTCAGCACTGTCAAAATCTATGAAACGTACCTTATTGTCGGGTGTTACGATGGTGTTCATATCTCTTACGTCACCGCGGCAGAGGATCCAGGGCACGCGTTCTGCCAGGAGATCATTGTTGGTGCGGACCAGCGACCGATATAAACGCGTGACGCTCTCCGATGCTTCTTCACCAACCGTCCTGGTCATGGAACGGC
>JABIQT010000711.1 GCA_018667995.1 Candidatus Latescibacterota bacterium | reverse complement strand
GTTACTCGTCCCACCTGGATCCGCGTTACTGAAGGAAACCGAGACCGCAGAATGGATCGGTCCACTGGACCAGGAAGCATTTCAGTACCGCTGGACCCACCCGGATTCGCTGATGGATGAGTTGCAAGTTCAATTAAATGAGCTGGTATCAAAGGCTGCGGATGTTGGTGAAGACCCTTTATCCACATTTAACGCGATCAAGGCACGCCTCAAGGCGACGACGGGTCAGGAGACGGGCGTGGATCTATCGCTAATGAAGAAACGACGGCGTAGGAGGATACCACGGCTCACGGAGTCTTGGTTCTGCTGAGCGGAACCGACGGAGAGTCGGCAAGGCTCTTTTATTTGAGTGCAATAGTCTTAGAGGATCGGAACGACATACCGTCAGATAAGTGCGCGGCCGTTGAGACAGGGAACCGAAGTGTTAACGCAATTCCGGTGCGGAGGAAAAACTACCTCAGGGCTTCGACTTCCCAAGTCAGCAGGTCCTTGATTTCCGGCCGATATCCTGCGTGCTTGTATTGAACGATGCCCTGCTTGTCAATAACGAGCGTGGTCGGAATAGAAATTATGTTGTATAGCTGCGCAGTAACTGAACCGTAGAAGACAGGAAACGTATAGCCGTTCTCGCTAATGTAGGGTTCTACTTTTTCGCTATCCTTGTCGACACTAACAACAAGAAACATCACGTCCTCACTGTCATCATATTGGTTCCAGAGGTCCTCCAATACCGGCATTTCTTTTCGGCAGGGAGGACACCAGGTCGCCCAGAAGTTCAATACAACGACCTTACCACGTAGATCTGAAAGAGACACCAGGCTGCCGTCGAGACCTGTGACAGTGAAATCCTTGGCCACGATATTCAAGCGATTCCCGGTGACCTTGAGCGCTCTTGCCTCACGGGCGTTTGCTTCGGCCAGCTCCAAGTCCTTCTCCAGCCGCGATGCGCCTTCTTTCCCATGTTTCTTCTCATAGAGGCCACGCAAATCCACCAATGCCTGGGGGGCAGGCTGCGCAGCAGTAGCCGCCTCAAGTAAGATTGCCAGAGCCTCGTCTTCCCGCTTCAGAGCCATGTAAGTCTGCCCCAAATGATAAAGAATGGGCCCTTCATCTGGCAGCAACGCGACCGCGTCCGAAAGGGCCGTCTCCGCTTCTGAGTAGGCCTGGCGCTGATATTGAATCCCACCTATGGTGTTGAGGATCTGCGCTCTGAAGGTATCAATACCCTTCGACCATTGCTCTTCCGATACCTTGGGCGACTGTAGTGTGGCGGCTTCGTCCATAAGCGCAAGTGCCTGAATGGCGTAACCGAGCGCACCATCGAGATGGGAACCCCGATGGGAAAATTCGAAGGCGACCTCGCTGTACATATTGGCCAGCAACGGATTCTTCTCGTGGCGCTCCGAAACATCATCCGTCAACCGCGTGAAGGCATCAACATACTTGGTTCCGAGTTGCCAGAGAAAATCATCATCTTCCGTAAACTCGCGATGGCTCATGAACTGCAGACGATAGACGTTGGCTCTGAAGGGTGTTTCCGGATATTGCCTCAGGAACTCTTCAACGGCCAGCAGCCGTCCATGGGCATCTTTAATCTGAGCGGCGGCCTGAAGCATGGCCCACTGATCTTGCGGCAATGCAGGCTTCCGGCCCTGACCACTGACCGAGTCGGGCGAACACGCTCCGATCACGATCACCGTGAACAGAGAGGTAAAGATTCGCGTGAGGTACATCTAAGACTCCGATCGATTCCATTCCTCTGAAATTTCCGAAACGGCGAAAACATACAGCACAGGAAACGGGCAGACAAGCATTTTGGGTCCGCCTAGTGCGGGCCCTATTGCAATAGGCGATCTCGATTGTCCATGCCCCTGATTGCGAAGAAGATGAAAACCAGCCCGAGTATCATAGCCCCAGTGCGGTTCTGCCACATCATCAGATCCCACGTCACAGGATCAAACTGCTCGGGCACATCATAGGGATTGAAGAACAGGAAGTACCTCTGCATCTCGAATCTGCTCGACCGCTCCCCAATATCTGACATAATACCGATGATCATACTGTGAAGCATTATGAATACGCCGGTTACCATCCCTGCGCCGAGACTGCTGCGAAGCAGAATGGCCACGTACAGAGTGAGGTTCCCCACGAGGAATATAGTGGCGAACACATTGCAGGCCATACCCAGAATGGAGAAGTCCGCAAATGTAAAGAAGACGACAGCACTCAAGGCCAAGGTGACGAAGAAAAGGAGTACGTTGAGAGCTCCGAGCCGGAGCAGCCAGACCTTATACCGCGAACCTGCCGTCGTGAACATTACCTCTAGCGTCCCCTGGTCTTTTTCATTCACGATTACCTGCATATTCACATACACCGTAAGGATCAGAAGCGGCATCGTCATCAGAACCATGTACAGATCCTCGTAATCCAAGCGGTCTCTAACGGTCTGTTGGTAGTTCATGGCGTAGATAATGCCGATATAGAGCAGAATTCCCGATATGAACCACACAAACCGCTGGGAGAAGACCAAACGGGCCTGCAATTGAAATATGGTCCAGGCCGTGGAGACCTGATCTTGCCAGTTCAGATTCCTGAAGGGACGAAAAGTGGGTTTTGAATCAGCGGACATTTATCATTTTCCGGTCATGTGGGCAATCGTGATCCTGTACGATAGGCGACGGAACGACCAATTGTAGGGGGTGCTGACTATCCGGCCTTCTGAAGCAGGTACACATAGGCATCTTCCAGATTCGGTATAACTTTCTCGGCTTGCAGTTCTTTCAAGTTTGGACTTTCCGCGAGGTCCTCGATGAACCTTATTCTAATCGTGTCGCCGTCTCTGCTGTGA
This sequence comes from Candidatus Latescibacterota bacterium, assembly GCA_018667995.1. GTDB lineage: Bacteria > JAAXHH01 > JAAXHH01 > JAAXHH01 > JABIQT01 > JABIQT01. The sequence goes on along the minus strand of JABIQT010000711.1, from coordinate 51 downwards.
TTCACAATGTGGAGGTGCTCGCGCCAGTAATCGAAATTCCCGCCCGGAATG
>JABIQT010001068.1 GCA_018667995.1 Candidatus Latescibacterota bacterium | reverse complement strand
CTTCGCGGTCCATGTCATTGTTCTACCTTGGGCGTTCGTGTTCCTGGTCCTCGGTCATCTGTTTCTGATTCGCTATCAGGGAATCTCAACGCTGGACCGCACAGATGTGCCCGAGAAAACGTCCGATGAGATTTCTCTTTCTGGTGGAAAGCCCTTTTACCCGCAACACGTCCTGAAAGAGATAATCGTCGTTCTTCTCGTGTTTGCGGGGATGGTCCTGATGATTGTTTACAATCCCATTCCGTTGCACGATCCCGCCGACCCATTTAACACCCCGATCGGGGTCAAACCCGAGTGGTATTTTCTGCCTGCATATCAAGCCATGAAATACGTTCCAGAAATGGTTGGCGTAGTTGGCACTGGACTGGTAGTACTGGCTCTATTTCTCCTTCCACTTCTGGACCGATCACCAGAAAGACATCCGGGCAAACGTCCCATCGCGATCTTCATGGGTGTTGGATTCATGCTCTTTGCGATTCTACTTGGTGTGCTAGGGTATCTCTCCGACACGAATCTGACGATCATGGGTACGCTTTATCATTTCGACGTCTACGGATGGCCGCAGATCATCGCCTCCCCCTAGGAGCAATATGTTGTATGTGTACGCGGCGGTTTTGATGCTTGCACTGCCTGCGCTTGCCTATGGACAGTCTTCAAACGACACTTGTGTAATGTGCCACGCGACACTGGATGACGAGCTCATAGTTGATGTGGTCTCCGATTGGCGCAGTAGTGTGCATGCGGACGCCGGGATTCGCTGCGTTGAATGCCACGGGGGCACTGTGGGAACTGTCCTGAAAGAAGCCGCTCACGATGAGGCATCAGGCTACATCGGCATTCCCGAACCCGAGACATACCACGAGGTCTGTGGCACCTGCCACCAGATTCAGATGACAAATTACCTGGCAAGTCCTCATGGATTAGAAGGCGGTCTCTGGCCCAGTTGTATAGACTGTCATACGTCTCATACGATTCGTCGGGCCGCCGTCGAAGAGATTGCCGTTCAGGAACGATGCGAAGATTGCCACGAGGTCGAGGTGACCGAGCGTTTCGTTGCTGAGGTTGATGGGATTCTGGATCCCATAGAGCGTTCGCGGGATGCCATAAGCGTGCTTAGAACGACAGGGGTTCCCGTCACTCAGGTTATGGAAGAAATTATGGCGATCGACGCTTCCTATAGTGAGCGACTTTCGCACACTTTTCTATTTGATACGATCACGCCTGGTGCAGATTCCTTGCGAATGGCCCTGGAAGGTGTGGAGCGAGATATTCGTGGTGTGGGCGAAGAAGTCGACACGCGACGCAGGTTTGGCTGGTTGTTGGTTATATTTTTCGTCCTGATGGCAGGGCTTGTCGGGTTGTATCGGCGCATGTTGCCGAAATAGAGAGGATTTGTTGATGCGGGTTCATGCACGTTGTAGGCCTTGGTTATTCACGGCACTGACGTTGTTGTTCTTGAACTGGGGATCCGGGAAGCCGGCCGCGGAGCCGATCCGTCCCGTACCTGACAGCAAGGGGGCCTCTACATTGGCGGACGCCATACAGAGGTTGCCAGTGGTGGCCAGCATGCTCCATACCGGAGCCCATCCTGACGACGAGCGAAGTTCTCTCATGGCATATGTGAGCAGGGGCCTCCATGCCCGGGCCGCTTATATGGCGCTGAACCGGGGTGAGGGCGGCCAGAACCTCATAGGGCCCGAGCTCTACGACGGTATCGGAGCCATTCGTACTGACGAGTTATTGGCTGCTCGTCGATTTGATGGGGCTGAACAGTATTTTTCACGCGCCTTTGATTTCGGCTACTCAAAGAGTGCGGATGAGGCCTTTGAACTATGGGGCCGGGATCTCCTGCTCTCGGACATGGTTCGCGTAATTCGTCGCTTTCGACCCGATGTGATCGTATCGGTATTCGCCGGATCGCCTCGAGATGGTCACGGGCAACATCAGGCTGCGGGCATCACCACGAAGGATGCGTTCCGGGCGGCCGCGGATCCCAACCAATTCCCCGACCAGATTGCCTCGGGCCTTCAAACATGGCAAGCCAGGAAGCTGTATCTTAGCAACCTGCGAGCGACTTTTCCGAGTCTCGATTCTCTAACAATTGATACGGGGGACTACAGCCCGATATACCATCGGTCTTACAATGAGATCGGTCTGGCCGGGCGTAGTATGCATCGTTCCCAGGATATGGGTACCATTCAGCGGAAGGGACCAGCGACCACCAAACTGAAACTCGTGGATCGTGCAATGGATGTGAGGCAGGACGCACCGGACGGAAGTCTGTTTGATGGCATCGATACCACTTTCATGCGTCTCTCCGCTGTTTCCGACGACGAATCGCTCAATCTGACGCTTCGTCCCTTGCTTCGTCGTCTGGATGAAGCCGCAAATCAAGCAGCAGAAGCCTTCCGGCCATTCGACCCCACGTCGGTGTTGCCCGCAACGATAGCTGGGTTGAGTACGCTACGCGAGGTCCGTGCGCTAATCGTCGATCGGAGCTTCGACGAAGCTGACAAGGACTACATGCTTTTTCTGTTGGATCTGAAGGAGCAGGATTTCGTAGATGTTATATCTCTGGCTTTGGGACTCTCTTTCGAGGTACTTGCCGATGACCCGGTTGTTACCCCCGGGGAGACTTTCACGGTAGATCTCCAACTTCTTAACAGAAGCCATGTTTCCATTACTCCACTATCAATGCGGCTCCAAACACCCGAGACCTGGACTGCGACGGGCCCTTCGGAAGTGCCCGGCACGCTGGGTTACAACGAGGTGTTCGATGTTCCTGTCTCTGTCGCGCTGATGGATGCCGCCCGTAGTAGCAAACCCTATTGGCAGAGGACCTCTAACCATGCAGCCATCGTCGAGGTGACGTCGGAAGACTTGATCGGATATCCATGGAGGCCTGCGGAAGTCGTTGGCCACGCCGTATTTGAGGTGGAGGGCACGCGGATCGAGATTACGCGTCCTGCCGAGTACCGCTATGCCAATCGGGCCATCGGAGAAATCCGGCGGCCGCTCATGGTGGCCCCGGCCCTTTCGGTGTCGTTGACGCCGGAAAATGCTGTTATTCCCTCTTCCGCCGAGGGGCAGTCACGGCCGTTCCAGGTTACGGTCAGGAATAATCTGGCGGCAGGTGCAACTACGATCGTAAGGCTTGAGGCCGCCGAGGGATGGGTGGTGGAACCCGCCCTGTATTCCTTCGATTTCAAGCGTGAGAACGAGGAGACTACACTAGCCTTTGACGTCACGCCTAGTCCCGGCACTTCAAGTGGCACATATGAGTTGACCGCTTCTGCGGAATTGAATGGACGGCGCTACACGGAAGGTTTCTACGAATTGAACTATCCCCATATTAACCCTCACCAT
>JABIQT010001131.1 GCA_018667995.1 Candidatus Latescibacterota bacterium | reverse complement strand
CATTCCGGTGGAGGAGGATTCAGGAAAAGATGATGACCGCAGATGGCGGGATGACTGGAGGGTAACGGCGCGCGGCGACATCAATGGTGGTGGCGACCGAATCAAGCTCTCAACCGCAAACGGCGACATTCATATTCTAAAACTGAGGCAATAAAAGGTACCCCGGGACAGATTACGAATGCTGTCCCGGGGCTTACCAAAGTGAATCATGTAGAATCTAACATTTCCTCATCGACACCATCCTCGAACGGGTCACCGTAGAATCCCGCCTAACCGCTACATTTCTTAGAATCAGAGTACCGAACGATCCGTTTCAAATGCCAAACCATAGTATTCACGCTCAGAAAACTCGAACTCGTCAATGACCGCCATACCAAGCTTCGCAGTATGTGCCCGATGAGAGCGTGGGTTCGCGCGGTTGATGAATGTGATGCCAACCGGGTAGCGCTCTGCAAATCCGATCCGCATGATCTCAAACAACCGTGGAAAGGTGTCTGTACCTCGCAGACTCGCGTCCACACATACTGGACCATATTGGTAGGTGCTGCTTTCCGTGATGTTGGTTCCCGCGAAGTCTCTCCCTGTTAGTCGGTCGATCATGAACGGGAAGATTGGCCATTGTGCACAGTAGTCCCACCCCGCCGCCATGGTGTATCCCCATACCTTGCCTTGGGAATCGGCGACGAACAGGCCTTGCCGTTCGACAAGTTCCTCCAACTGTTGTGCCGTGAAGGGCGTGGTCACGAAGCCGTCTGTTCGCTCGGATTCGGTTAGATTCTCAAACAGGTTGGCAGCCTGCAGCGCCAGTATCCCGTCGAAATCTTGATTTTCGGCCTCTCTGAAATCCATATCTATACCTTGTTGTCCAGTTCAATATCTCGATGCGCGACCTTGATTCACACACCGGCAGTGGTCTGCCCGTTCGAAAAACGCACATCTACTGTTACGTTGCCGTGGCAGACGGAAAGGTAATAGATCGAAGCGTCAGATCTGATTTGGTAGCTCGCGATCGAGAAGGAAACGGTAATGAGACTCACCATGTCTTCCCTGATAATCCTTATCCGTGGTGATAGGAATCAACGGTCCTATCCACAAAGGAGAGAACCTGTCCCAAAGGAGTCGCAGCCAGGATGATCCCCAATGCTACACCTATGGTATTGGCGACCATATCGTAATAGTCAAAGAACCGATAGTCCGTCAATCCCTGAATACACTCCAAGCCTACCCCGAGGACCACCATGAACACGATCCACCCGAGGTGTTTGGAGAAGGCTTGCCGGTACCACCACATCAGGCCGGCGTAGGCCACAAAATGCTGTGCCTTATCCCAGCCTAAGAATCCTGGCACCACTGGCGGCTTTGGGGTTAGCGTCAGGTATACTACTAGGCAGACCATACCCCATCCAATAGCCTGCCACGCTACCGGGAATGCCAGTTTTTCCTTAACAAGACTGTCCGAGTTGATATCCAAGGAGCTTCCTGATTTGGTGCCTGTTGAGACCAGTCCCTGTATGCTGTGGGGTCTACACACCAAACCAATAATTGAACTTCACGATGAAGATGTTCTCAGCCTCGGCATTGAAGATGGAACCGAAGTCATTGCCCAGGCGAAATCGGCCGTCGTTCAATCGGTCCCTTCGGCTCTGCTGCCAGACGAAGAAGACTGTGGAGCCTGGTCTGTATTCCCATCTAAGTTCCATGTTCATTCGCAGTGATCGAATATTGAAGTCGCGGTCCGATAGTGTAAAGTCGGACACCCCGTCGCCTTCGAAGTCAATTAACCGCTCCTCTGCATCGGCCGGATTCAGATAGGTACGGGTACCCTCTTCGAACACGTCGAAGCTGAAGCCACCCGGTGTTGTGAGGGACTTGTATGATTTGTAGTCGCCAGAGGATATCAGTGGCTGGGCAAAGAGTTGAAGGGAGAGTCTGGGAGAGAATGTGATGTTCATGCGTGTCTCAAGCGAGAAGGACCTACGCCGCAGATCAGAGAAGATGTACCGGGGGCCGAAAGTAGGGAGAAAACCGATATCGTCAGTACTGCTCACGTACTGAGCCGGATTGTGCTGCGTCTCGAATCTCGGCTGTATCTCGAACTCCCAACTAGGTGAAGGCCGATAACTGGTACGAAGTCGGAGTTCCCATTCAGAGCCGCCCCTGCTATCATTCTGATATTCAACGGACGGGCGGGCGGCAAGGAACTTTCGTCCATCGGTCCCCACTTCAATGGCCAGACTGTACTCCGCTGGACTCTCCATGAGTGGTCCGCCTCGGGTAGCCGAGTCACTGATGCGGCGTGGTGCGAATCCTGCATCTAATTCCAATTCCCAGAAGTTATTGAATTCGAAGTCTGCACTGCCACGAAATGTTCCGCTCTTGTAGGCATTGGACCACGAGGACGGGGAAAACGGTTCGTCCAGAGCTTCATGCCGGAAGTTGTAGAATGTAAAGCCTCGAAAGCTATAGTTGCGAAATAGGGATCCCGGCCTGATCTCCCGGTACGAGAGACTCGCCCCCCCGTCAATCCGCTCGCTGGAGGTGGAGAAACCCAAATCATTGACCTCGAAGCCGGGGCTGACCTCCGCGAGCCAGATACCCCCGGTCCAGTGCTCGGAACTTTGACGATCCAGCTGCATTCGCCAGTTAAATCCTGAGATTGAGGTGGCGGTGGAGTCCACGGAAAAACGTGTCGCATCCGGACGTTGGAAGAAATGGTTGCTGGCCCTCTGAATTCGTACCAGAGCCTCTGGTGTACCGACCGTACGACTCCCTGCGAAGAATCCGGATACTGCCCAGTTCCTTGAGCGGTCTCCTCCCCAGTTATGCTCGAAATCTATGCCTCCGGAATAGGCATCGGAGGGGAGAAAATCGAAAGCCCCACCGCTGGGAATCTGGCGGTGCATGAGTGTCGTGATAGCTCCAAATTGGGTTCCGCCCCCGCGGAAATCCTGGCGGGCACGCAGCACACCATAGGCGGTCCGAGGCTCTACAGTAAAAGTCTGAAATTGATTGGATGAAGCCAGGAAGGAACGTCCCGATTCCTCTCGCGTTAGCGCTGCCATTGCTCCTATTGCGAGGCCACCTTGAGATCGTCCAGTCAGTTTGGCCGCTGTGAGAATTCGTGTCTGTGTCGGTATTTCCTCGAAGTCAGAGCTAAAGGGCGAATTACCTCGTGGCTGTCGGCCTATGCGTCTACTGTAGAAGAGGCTGCTTCTGCCCGAGAGCCTGTAGTTGAATACCTGAGCGTCCGATACGAAGAATGGGCGCCGCTCGCGGAAGAAGACCTCGAAGGCGGAGAGATTCACGACTGCGGGATCTACTTCAACCTGACCGAAGTCAGGATTGATCGTCACGTCCAAGGTGTGTGCGGAGCCCAAACCATATCGCATGTCCAAGCCAAACCTACGGTTGAATTCGGATCCGTCGAAAAAGGGATTGCCAATTGTAGACGGGGCCGTGCGGGCACTGGAAAGCGCGTAGGGTCGTAGTTCGATACGTCGTGCGGAATTAGGCAAGAGAATGCCGTCCAGATGGCCGAAGACACTGACGCGTCCGTACCGGATTCGCGACTCGATGGAGAAATCAAGCGTCTCATTAGTGGAGATGCGCCTCCGCCTGAAATTCACACCCCAGGTCTGTTCTTCCTCCGATGGGTTGTAGCTGATCTGCGACAATGGGATTCGCATTTCTGCAGACCAGCCCGTATTGGTAATCGCCACATCAGATTCCCAAACGGCATTCCAGGCGTCGTCGGAGTCCTCGTCATTGAACAGGTACTCGTCCCGCTGGACTCCCGCGGCACTGACGCGAAAGCGGTAACCCGTGCGCTTGTCGCCATTCGAGTCCACCGAAAACGTAATGTAGTCGAACTGACCCCGCTGATCTCGGCGGACCAACTGGCGGGCAATGCCCTCCGGTTGGCTATCGTACATGATAGCTCCCAAGTAGAGGGCACCCTCGTCATACAGGACACGTACCTCGGTCTGCTCGCTGGGTTGCGCACCTTCGACAGGTTCTCGTTGCAGAAATCGGGTAGTCGGCGTTGCCAGTTGCCAGGCTGCCTCATCGACTATCCCATCGATCTGAATCTCTCCGCTCCTGCGGACGGCGCTCATGGAGGGAATCTTGTATACCGTATCAACAGCGGCCGTGGCTCTTTCCTCCGACTCGTCTTCCTGCGCAAGGGCCGGACCAACCGGGAAGGACACCCATACCATCAAGATTGCAATTAGAATGGCGTTTATCATCAAGGAACACCCGGCTTTTGCGGCGGGCGCTGGCTTAGGCATGGTCTACCTCTACGGTGCGTAATTGAATGGCGAGAGTCTGTGGATCTATTCGGCATCTATATATACGGTATTGATACATACAATCCATTGGTACAATCTCAACGCGAAAACCTTTGGGGTTTTTTAAGGAGAATGCGGCTCACATTAAGTTAGATTGGTCGCTATCGTGGCTTCGATGCCTATATCAGTAAAGTGGATGATGAAATTTGCAGTAGCCAGCTCAAGACATAGCGACCCAATCAGAGACGAACTCACGCTATGGAAAAGCATGATCGGTCATCCACATGATCTATATGCAACGCAGATTAGCGGGTCCAGGTAACTACATAGGCCGGTGGCAGGTTCTTCAACACGAGCCGGCTCCGATGGTAGTTACTGAAGTGCTCAGCCATTCGGTTTCGAAATCTGACTGATGAAGGGAAGGGGTAAGCGTGGATGTACTGGAACATGCGAAAAATGCTTCCAGAGGTCAGAATCTGGTCTAAGTTCTCTATGAACTGATCTTGGATGGCCCGAGGCAGCGTGGAGACCGAGAGACCGGAGATGATTACCTTTACGGGGGGTTTCTTGGCTTCTTGGTGAATTTGGTGCGCGTTCACCATGGAATTGTTCACGAACTGGAAATCGGGAAATTGCTGCTTCAGCAAGTCGACAAACTTTCCCTCAAGTTCAATACCCAGGTAATTTTGTGGTTGCGGAAGAACTACGTTGATCTGCTTCGTCAGCGCGCCCGTGCCGGGGCCGATCTCGATGAGACCCTCATCGGCCTGCAGATCCAAACCTTTGACCATGGCTCTAGCCAGGTCTTGCGAACTTGGCGCCACAGCGCTAATTCCAACAGGGTTTCGAAGAAGAACACGGAAAAAAAGGAGAAGAGGATGGTCGGTTAGATTTGAAATTGACATCCGATGGTTATTCCTGACTAGCAACAGTGCCCACTCATATGGGCATTTTGAAGGCGTAGCTGATCCCGATG
>JABIQT010000948.1 GCA_018667995.1 Candidatus Latescibacterota bacterium | reverse complement strand
CTTCGCTTTTAAGGCCGCGGAATGGGTTCTACGCTTCCGGCTCATCTTCTGCTCCTTTCGCAAACGTGCTAACGAACAAAATACAGAAGATGCCACCTAATTCCAGAGATCAATCGTCCGAACTACTGGGTCCACTTCAATCGCCTGATCGGACGAGCATCAGCGAGTTCCGATTCTGGCACTGGTTCTAACGATTTTGTAAAGCGATTCGGGTTATTAATGCAGCAGAAAAGAAAATGGCTTGCCTGAGGGGAACGGCTCATTATTAAAATCAGGCTTCCAGATTGCGTCCTCGTATGCAGGGTTAGAAAATACTCTTGCCTATACCCTCATCACTTGCGTCGGCGCGATAACGCCAGGGATGAGATGCAGACAAAAGCGTCACACCCTTTGTTAGGCGGCGAAAGCACTACCACACACGGTCTCCGCCCGTACGGCTGGCCAATGCCGTAATTCCAGGAATCAGCGTCTCTCGACGACCGTGCTGAACCGCTTGCCAACTTCATTGAGTACTACTGCGACGTTCGCTCCTGACATATTCGCAGTCACCGCTATAATTAGTCCTTGCGAGGTAGAGACGACCAACTCCGCGCTAGCTCCGAAGTGCCCCCCCACGTGAGATATCGTGACCTGTCCGTCAGCATTCTCGCGCACGCGCCAACCTAACCCATAGCCGGTCTGTTCTCCGGCGCTCGTTGTCATTGACTTGAACAGTACTTGGAGAGTCTCCGGAGAGAGCAGATCCCCTGTGGTCAGCCCATGCGCAAACGTTACAAGCTCCGTCGGAGTGGATAGAAAGCCTCCGGCTGCCCAGACGTCGCTATTGTCCGTGAAAGGAGCGTTGCCAAGCTGCCCCGAAGCGTTGAGTTCGTAGAAGCTCGTCCGGTTCGGTATAACGGCACGATAATCGTCAGCGACCGTATGCTCCATCCCGAGTGGATCGAAGATCTCATCATGCATAAAAAGGAGAAACGACTCGCCGGCAGCACCTTCAATGACGGCGCTGATCAGATTGAAACCGAAGCTCGAGTATAGGTACTGGTCGCCCGGTCGGAAGAGGAGCTGCCGGTTCTTGAACTTATCTAACGCAGCAACCACGCTCGAGTACGGAACGAAGTTCTGAAAATCTTCCGGACCATAGTGCGGTAATCCGGATAGATGACCACCAAGTTGCCGAGTCGTGATTGGGTACTTCTTCTCGGGAAAGGATGGCACATAAGTTTGAACTGGCGCATCCAGATCCAGTTCGCCGCGCTCATGCAGTAGCCCCACAGCGGCGGAGGTCAGCGCCTTCGAAATACTGCCTACACGAAACAGCGTCTCCGTCGTGACCGGAACTCCAAACTCCACGTTTGCGAGCCCGAAACCCTCCGCCCAGACGACGTGATCCCGAAGTTGAACGGCAATCGACAAGCCTGGCGTTGACGATTCAACGAGGAACTGCTCTATCTCGACGCGGCTGTCTCGGACGGCTTCGTCAAGCGTTTGCGCCTCACCGCACGCAACCGACCCTACCAAGATTAACAGTAAGCTCTGCACCCAAGCCTTGTGCATCCTTTCTCCTCCGGCATCAGCCTTTGCCCGTACGTATGATTAGCCGCCTAACAAGGCGCAGATATCAAAAGTAAGATAATTGTGAAACACCTTGTTGTGTTATCTGCATCAACGCTTTCGCAGTATTTAGAATCAGCTTCAAGTCTTCTATCTTTATAACGGCTTGCGGCCCATCGGACGCGAAGCGTTCCGATGCTACCGATTGTTAGGTCGATCCTCTCAAAGCTGTAATATCGAGGATCAATTGATCAATCACGAGCCATCCCCAATATATCAGGGCGATAACACCTCCCATAAGCGTTCCTTGATTATCAATGAGTCTGATATTGAGTGTTTGAGCATTCGGATCAGGCATTGTCGAGACACTCTGATTATAGTCCCTGAGAATCCCTTGGAGATGTTGACGGAAGTCAGGATCTGGTGTATTGCTGATACTCATGGTATAGCTTGGTGGGATCATTGTTTAGGGTTCTCCATGGTTTCTGTCATCAGGGGCATG
>JABIQT010000354.1 GCA_018667995.1 Candidatus Latescibacterota bacterium | reverse complement strand
GACGAAAACACACCACAGACGCCTGGCATGAGAAGAGCCGCGGCCATTACCCACGCCAGAACCGGCGCAAGCAAACTCTGGGCGGGCACGGTAACCATTCATCCCGATGCGAAGACTGGCGCGCACCATCATGGCGAACTGGAAAGCGTGATTTATGTGGTAAAGGGACGGGCACGGATGCGGTGGGGCGAGGAGCTGGAGTTCACGGCAGAGGCGGGACCGGGAGACTTCATATATGTGCCTCCGTTTGTGCCGCACCAGGAGATTAATGCCTGTTCGGATGAGGCCCTTGATTGTGTACTGGTGCGCAGCGGGATGGATCCGGTTGTGGTCAATCTGGACATTCAGCCCATCGAACCACCTGAAGCGGTATACTGGGTGGATTCCATTCATCCGGATCCGACAAAGAGCGCAGAATAGCGGAGGAACCACCTTCCGGATCTAAGCAGACGTGTCATCCCTTTGATCAAGAGGTGCAATCAATGAGATACATCTGCGGAACCTACAGAAACTGGATGGACAATCAAGAATCTGTCCATCCAGCATCCGTTAGTTCTCGCGGTACACGGCCTCGCGTAATCCACGGATGTATCCCACAGCATAGAGTCGACCGATTGAAGAATACCCAGGGTGGTCATTGCTATCACCCTCGAGTGTCGGCACATGATCAGGCCGAAGCACACCATCAAACCCGATATCCCTATAAGCTCTAAGACATTCCATCATGTCAGTGGGGCCATTGTCATGGAAAGTCTCTTCGTACTTCTCAACATTACCGCGCACATCACGGAAGTGCACAAAATGGATTTTGCCCTGATTTCCGAAATCCCTGATGGCCGCGGGTTGATCATTGGTCATCAGTGCGAAATTGCCCTGGCAGAAGGTGATGCCGTTGGACGGGCTGGGTACGAGATCGACCAGTCGCTGAAAGTTTTCCAGGGAACGCATTATCCGGCCAATTCCACGGAGTGGTGAAAGCGGAGGATCGTCCGGATGCATTGCCATTTTGACTCCGGCCTCCTCGGCCACCGGCACAACGCGCTTCAGGAAATACTCAAGATTCTCCCACAGCTCCTCTTCGGAGACCTCGCCGGCCCAGGTAAACGGGGCGTCTTTCATGAGGGCATGATCATACCCCGTGGTAAAGGCTCCTCCGCGCGCAGGGATGGACGTGGAGGTCCGCAACCAGTTCAATACGGCCATCCAATTGTAGCACCAGCCCTCAATGCCGACCTTGCCCATGCTTCGGACAAATGTACAGACGTCGTCTATCTCCTCATCACGTCCAGGTAGACCCAGTTTTATCTTATTCATGGGTGGGGCGCTCTCGATGACCGACACCTTGAATCCGGCATCCTCGAATCTTGTTTTCATGCGCAGCATCGGCATGAAATCCCAGGGTTTCTCATCGGGCCCCGCTCCCGAAGGCATCGATGTCACGGCGTGATTGACGCCAATCTGCTGTACCTGCCGCCACAGAGGGCTCGGCTGTGATCCCAATACCTCAGCAATCTCAATCATTGGTTTTCCTTTCCTGAGTCAAAATGCAAATAGTCGGTCGCTTAGATTCCGCTGTCGCGGACAGGATGTTTCTTGGCCCGCTCGAACAATTCTTCCCATTCCTTCGTTCCATCATCGTGCCATGGTTCCAGCCTGACTCCCGGCGTATGGGCCGGACCATGTCCCTGTGAGAAATAGCCATATCCCTGATGCATGGGAGCAAGGTGAATCCGGGAACCGTCTGGATAAACGGTCGAGCATATGATCCGGGGAAATGGACGGTCATATCTTTCGCCCTCCGATAGAGCTTCCAAGGTCGTATCGGGAACACGAAACTCCTCTATGGCCTCCTCATCCACCTCAACACCAAGCCCGGGATTCTCTGGTACCTGCTGATACCCTCCGACCACTTTTATGGGCTCTTTCAATAACTGGTTGCTATAGAGATTCATACACGTAATTGAGGGCCAGGTGGCGTGTGTGAGGACCGCACCCAGATGTGCCGCCCAAGTGGTCGTCAAGCCGTTGCCCACCAACTGGAGCCAGAAAGGCATACTCGCTTCGGCAGCAAGAACGCCCTGACGCATAACCGCCGATTTTCCGGCACAGACCACGAAGCCGTCACATACTTCTTCACGAACGGCGGTTATGTACGGAGGCGATCCGAAATGCATAGCTATGGGCCGACAGATAGCCTGCCTGAGCTGCCGATTTCCGAGGATGTCCGTCTGCGGAATGGGGGTTTCAAACATGGCCACATGGTCATATCGCTCCAACTGTTGCATGATCGGCATGGCAGCCGCAGCATTCTGCATCGTTCCATTGGCATCCAGATCTAGTTTGAAGCCCGCCGGTACCACCTTTGATACCGCTTCAACCTGCTCTACGATATCCCACCAGGGCCGCTGTTTGATTTTGAAACTGGTATATCCATGGGAGACGGCATCCACGGCTTCTGCTGACCACTCTTGAGGTGAAGCATCGATGGACCACCATGAAATCGGAGTCCAGTCGCGTACTTTGGTCCCCATCAACTTGTAGCAAGGCACTTCCAGGGCCTTACCCACCACATCAAACAGAGCCATTTGAAGGCCCGCACCCAGCGTATCATCGTTCATTACATCAGCGGGACTCTTGCCGACTACACGATCCACGGCTTCATCCGTCACGCGAGACCACGTGTAATGAATCACGGTCTCACCCCACCCTACGATGCCGCTGTCCGTCGTCACCTTGCAGAGCTCAAGAATAGCCCAGTTGTAAACTTCGCGTTCGCTGATGTGTGTCTGACGGTCCGTGAACGGGACATCCACCACGATTCGATCGACACTTGTCACTCGCATGAATTCGGATCCTTTTGGCTGGAGTGGTGAGAATATAGATAGAGCTTCTAACTATATCGAGGTATAGATCATATGAACACACATGCGAGGATAAATATGACAATTATGGGAGCAAGACCGAGCGCCACGCTCTCACTCCACTGGGGCATCCAGTCCATTGATAGCGAGAGCTCGAATCCCCCTGGCAACACCAGGTCAAAGGTGTCAGATCCAGTTACCCCAAGCGACAAAAGAACACCGAAGACAAGGGCACCACCTAGCGCTATCCACGCGACAATATGTGCAACGTGGGAGACACGTCCGGTGGACAGATCCTCAGGATCCATAATGTCGGTATAGAGCAGTCCCCACCTCTTTACTCGCGGATAGAGTCTGGGAAGTAAGAGCACGCCTAATACGGCGGCGATCGCGAAATTGTTCATGGTAATCAGAGGAGCGAGGACATGAAATGGTACGAGTCCGAGCGTATCCAAACCCCAGCCGACCTGGACGCCACATGCCATGCTGGCGAGTAGAGTGACGGGAAGAAAGAGCAGAAGTTTTCGCGTGGTCCAGGGTATCGGCTCACCTTTGCCAATTATCCGCCAAACTCGGTATGGTATGTAGCCGAACCAGAAATTACCGAGCATGCCGAAATAACTACCAAGCCCGTACGTGCCGCCCATTAGATCTCCTATAAGATTGCCAAAGGCTGCCCCCCAAGCCCCAGCAGGACCGAACATGAGGGAGCAGATGACTGGAAATACATTTGCGGGGCGTATTTCTGTGATACCGGGGATAATTGGAAGGAGCTTAAACGGAATCAAAACGGCGGCATACATCGCCGCCGTCAGAGCCACCAGGACAACCATCCTGGTGTATTTCCACATTGTAAATGCTTCTTTCACAGCTCCTACCCTTCGAGATTCCGGATTTCGTCACGAAGCCGCGCAGCATCCTCGTAGCGTTCATCATCAATGGCCGACTGAAGTTCTCTCCTGGCTGTATCCAGTGGCGATTCAGTCGTTTCAGGATCCTCGCCTTCGGTGACACTCATGGTGGAGCCATCCTGTATGCTTTCGAGATGCTCTTCGATCAATCCCTCGGGAGATGTCGCTGCTTCTTTCGGCATCGGCTGGCCGTGTTCCTCCATAACCTCCTCCGCCACAAAGATAGGCGCATCAGTTCGAAGTGCCAGGGCGATAGCATCGCTGGGTCTGGCATCCAGTACCACCGCATCACTCTCTCTGTTTACGTGGATCTCGGCCACGTAGAACTCGCCTTCCCGCAGCTCAGTGATCACTATGCGATTAACGGATGCGTCCAATTGCTCAAAAACCGTCTTCAAAAGATCGTGGGTCATTGGTCTTGGAAAGGAACTGGGCTCCGACGCGAGCTTCATTTTGATGGCAACCGCCTCGGACGGTCCAATCGTCAGTACAAGCACACGTTCTTCAGCCTCATCGGTTAGCCAGAGCAGAGGCGACGGATTCACCGAATAGTTTACGGGGTAGGTGTGGCCTACATCATACACTTTGACTTTAATCATTGCTGAAGGGCCCTGGACGTCTCGATGGTGACCGATTTTTTTGAGGGTAAAGCCCCACCTCATACGGCCGGCAACAAAGCTCCGTTTTATTACTACTATACGGAATTAACCGCCATGCCAACCCATGCTACAATTGTTCTCTTTGAAATCACGCTTATGCTGTATTCTTCGCAGAATCGGGGATAGACCAGCGATCAGAACTGAACCGCAGGCAGCTACCTCACATAATAAGGCGACTGATCGAATGCGGTCAAGGTGAAAATCCGTGACAGAGGGAATTTCAAATTCCATGATCTCAGCACATGTCTCGCGGGCGTCAGAGGCACCTGATCAGTCTTCCTCATCAGGCCGCCAGGGACCTCTGGGACGAGCAGTCTCCATCAAGCGTTTCTTAGAGAGGAATCGATAGGCGGCCTCTCGCTTTCCCGTCTTTCTCTTGGCGAAAATCCGATCGGTCTTTGACTGAGTCCGGCTTCGATTGTGTATCCGTACGTTATCGATGGTATGGTGCTCACGGCATAGCGTGATGCCATTTTCCGGAGTGTTCGGTCCGCCCTGGGAGACGGGTACGATGTGATGAGCCTCGAGATTGCTCGTCTCGGTACACCCGTCGTGCTGACAACGCCGTTCATCACGCTCTTTTACTAACTGCGCCCACGTCGCTGTAGAGAGAGGTTTCTTCATGAAGCCACAGCCTCCATTATTTGCTCCGCCAATAGCTCAGATCAATTCATTGGCCCCGGCAGAGGGACGACAGACGTACAGCTCCGGTTCAAATCCCGTCGCGGCCGGATACTGGTCCAGAATACTTGTCTCTAGTTGTCCGACAGATTCGGACGAGACTAGTGTCACTGTGCAGCCACCGAATCCTCCGCCCGTCATCCGTGAACCAAGTACGCCGCTACAGGATCGGGCGATATCCACCATTAGATCCAACTCATAACAGCTGACCTCGTAAAGATCGCGGAGGCTATCATGTGACGCGTTCATCAATTTTCCAAAAGCGGATAGGTCATCCTGCTTAAGTGCCTTTACACTGAGTTCCACGCGCTCATTCTCCTCAATAACATGCTGGCACCGATGAGCGACCTGATCGGTTAGTCCGGTCCTGTGCCGGCCAAATTCTAGTGTAGTGACGTCACGCAGAGCCTTTGTCTCAGGAAGTGATTTCTGAAGCAAACGCACACCTTCCTCGCACTCCTGCCTTCGATTATTGTATTCAGAATCAACAAGCCCGCGCGGCTTATTGGTATTGGCAATCATAAGAATATGATCTCCGATACGAAGCGGTACATGTTCGTAGGCAAGAGATCGGCAATCGAGCATTAACGCGGTGTCGGACTCCGCCATGGAAGAGATAAACTGATCCATGATGCCACACTGGACTCCGGCATACTCATTCTCTGCGCGTTGACAAAGTCTGGCCAGGCGCGGTCCTGGAATTTCTATCCCAGATAAACCGCACATGAGGGTGGCTGTTGCCACTTCCAGAGCCGCCGATGAACTGAGGCCGGCGCCCAATGGCACGGTGCCGTTGAACACCGCATCGAATCCTCTAAGAGTCAGTCCCTCCCCCTGTAGCACCGCGGCAACACCTTTGGGATATTTGGCCCAGACGGCTCCAACAGCATGATCCATGTGGTCCAGATCAAAGGTCTCCGTG
>JABIQT010000521.1 GCA_018667995.1 Candidatus Latescibacterota bacterium | reverse complement strand
CGAAAAAATAGGGTCGTGTGATCTGCATCATCGATTTGGGTCATAGACTCCGTATACTAACAGGCGTAAGTTATAGGGTGAATGCGGTGGGTTTGGAGGGATTGAAGCAGCACTGAAACCCATGCGCGGGAAAAGCGGCTAATTCAGTTCGAATTAGAACAGATCTTAAGATGTAGCTCCATCCTGCTGTTATTCAACAGCAGTCAATTTGAGGAGGATTTACAATGAAGCGCTTAATTGCATACTTGGTGGCTAGTCTCTTGGTAGCCGGCCTGGTCGGTACTCCAGGCCAGTCAGCAATGGCTCAACAGCCTGGCAAGAAGGAAGAGGCGAAAGCGGAGAAGAAGAAAAGTCCTGCATTTCTCTCAGCATGGAAGAGCATATCATCAACTGTTAATAAGAAACGTACCTCCAAGACAGCCCAGGGCGTAGAGACTGCTGGTGTTCGTGGCAAGGAAGCCGAAGACCAGATCATTGATCAGATGTACTTCCGCGGCGGAACTGCATATCCTGGGCGTTCCAAAATCGAGGCGGCTATTCTGACACTGCAGCAGGTTATCGAGGAATCCGATGCATCGAATCCCTCGAGCACCGCTGAAGCCAGATTCTATATCGGTCAGTGCTACGAAGAGCTTGGGCAGAATGACAAAGCCATCGCGTCCTATGACAACGTGGTGAAGGTGGCTTCCAAGTCTGATTGGGCAAAGCAAGCCCGAGCAGCTAAGAAATTGTTGAACGATAACTAAACAGGACGGGGCCCCGACAGATCTACTCGGATCCGGGCCCTGTCTGATTCCAATAGAACTATCTTCTAAAGGTTAATGGGGCGTAACGATTGCGATCGTGCGCCCCATTCTCCTATTTCCTAACCGGTATGCCTAATGAGCGATGAAACGAAGAAGAAAACATACACACTGAGGTACTTCGCCTTTGGTATTGGTGTAAGCATTCTGATGTCCATGTGGAGTTTTCTGGACTCGTATGAGCGTCTGGAGTGGCGCACGTATGACGAACGGTTTGTCTTGCGCGGAGTCATTGAGCAGCATCCGGCGATCGGTACGATTGATATTGACGATGAGACCTATCAGGCTGAGGGACGATTCGAAGACTGGACAAGGGATAAACATGCTCTCTTGATTGATATTCTGGCTGAGTTTGGTGTGGACCTGATAGGATTTGATATCTTCTTTCCGGAACCGAGTCGTAGTGTTATCTCTCGTGAGGCCGTTCAGGATCGCATAAATGATGAATACACGGCTGAAGAGTTCCTGGCGCTATTTGAGGATTATGACGCACAGTTGGCACAGAGTGCTCAGAGAGCTGGAAACGTGGTGTTCTCCCATTTCTTCACCAAGGCAGATCCCGAGGCGAGTTGGGAATTCATTGTAAATAATACGGTAAAGAGGGAAGGCTCAAAGGAGGAGTCCTTCCAGCGTCTCGGAGAGCGTGGGTTCTATTTTGAACACCCTGACGTCGACGTATCCCAAACGACCTTGCCTAAAATGCTGGACTTTCTTCCTCCTCTCCCAAAATTCGTCGAGTCTGTAAAGCATGTGGGCTTTGTACAGCCATTTACGGATGGTGACGGTGTCGTCCGCTGGTATGAGATGTTCAGAGTGTATGACGGCAAGCTGTTTCCCGCCATAGCATTGGTCATGGTATGCGACTATCTGAAGGTACCCATGGAGTCCTTGGAGATTAGACTGGGTGATTATGTCAGATTGCCCAATGCTACTCTCCAGGACGGTACGGTGAAGGATGTGACGATTCCAATCGATGAAGGTGGGAAGATGCTCGTCAATTGGACTGGAGATTACCAGGAGACATTCCTGCACTATCCCTATGAGAGGATAATCCAGCTCAAGGAACTCTATGGCGAGAACGTGGTACTCAGGGATGTGAAAAGATTGATTGTTCAGGATCCGGCATTGCTTGAAGATATGGACGCCTTCATCATGAAGGCCATTGAGTTCAATATCCAGCCTCCTGACGCCGCTATGACTGCATTCCAGACCGTCGGTATCTTCCGTATGTTCGAAGAGGCAATCATGTCGGACAAGGAAATGGATGCAAGGGACTTCTTTGTCGCCCAGGGCGTACCAGAAGACCAGATTCCCGAAGACATGGTTGAGAAATACGACGAGCTTCGATACAATGTATTGATGAGTGAACACCTCACCGCCAATCCGGAATTATCGCTGACTGAGATGGCAGATTTACTCGGTGTCTTGCGGTTGGACTTGATAGAACACGGCTATTATGCCCTTAAGAATCTCGTGGAACACGGCGGTATCAAACCCGAACACCATCCGCTCATATTCTTTACAGTCATCCATGAGGGCAAAGAGCTGCTGCCAGCGGACCTGGATGGCAAGCTCTTGGTTTATGGTCTGACAGCTACTGGCACTCAGGATATGAATCCCACTCCTTTCAATCCTCGATATCAGATGGTAGGATATCATGCTAATGCAATGAATACGATCCTGATGGATCAATTTCTGGATCGTATGGACCACCATTGGCGCATAACCTTGTTGGTTGTCCTAGGGATAATAATGGGAGTTCTGGTTCCTCGATTTGGTCCGGCCCCTGGCGGTGCCATTGTAGGTGGCCTCCTGCTTACCCATAGTTTGTCAGCATATTTCTTTTTCGTATATGGCGGATACTGGATAGATATTGTGGGTCCTGTAGGTGTCATCGTCGTATCATACCTTGCGGTGAGTATCAACAACTATCTAATCGAGAGAAAGGAACGTGCCTACATCCAGGATTCTTTCAAAATGTATCTCTCGCCTGCGGTGGTGGATCAGATCGCTGACAATCCAGGCCTCCTTTCCCTGGGAGGGCGCCGTGCCGAACTGACAATTCTGTTTACGGATGTGGCTGGATTTTCCACTATATCTGAACAGATGACGGCAGAGGGCCTGGTGGAGCTTCTGAACGAATATCTTGGTACCATGACCGATATTATTATGGACAATAATGGGACTGTGGACAAATACGAAGGTGATCTCATCATGGCTTTCTGGGGCGCACCTATAGACAATCCCAATCATGCCATAGACGCATGCAAGGCAAGTATTATCATGAATGACCGTTTGGCAGAAATGAGAAAGATGTGGACGGAGATGGAGCGTCCCGACTATATCACGAGGATGGATGCCCGTATTGGGCTGAATACTGGGGATGTCGTTGTCGGCAATATGGGAAGCCAGTCACGTATGGATTACACCGTGATGGGCGATCACGTAAACTTGGCATCACGCCTAGAGGGCGCGAATAAACCGTACGGAACGCACATTATGATCAGTGAGTTTACCTATTTCAAGGTGAGGGATGAACTAGAAGCGAGGAAGCTGGATGTGATTCGAGTGGTGGGCCGTGATGAACCTGTCACAGTTTACGAGCTTCTTAATGTAAAGGGTCAGGTGGATTCGAGACTTGCTGAGGTAGTTGCCAAGTATAACGAGGCGCTGGAGATTTACGAGGCCCGTGAGTGGACCGGGGCACAGGAGAAGTTCTTCGAAGCATTGCGTATCGATGAAGACGATGGACCGACCCAGACCTATCTGGATCGATGCGAACGTTATCTAGCGGAGCCTCCGCCGGCGGATTGGGACGGTGTTGAAACACTTACGGAGAAATAGCGATACCCGAGGCGGAGTATGGTAATGGTTTGCGCCTGATTCTTCATTTTTCCCAGCTTCGGTAGCTTGAGCCATCCGAGTAGGTATTGTCTCTGCCGGGCTGGTTGAAAAACAGCCAAGCGGATTGACAGATCTCAATTGTAGCCTATTTCAGATGAACGCTCACTGATTCCGGTGTTTTGAATTACACCGGACCAACACGCAACAACTGTCGTGACCAGCCAGAGGCTAATTGGGGAACCTGCTTGGGGACTTCAGACGTTGTGCAGTATGGTTCACAATGTCTATGCGATCGATGTGCCAACACTTTGGTAGAGAATTGCAGATTAGGATTGGACCAGATTGCGCTTTGATTTCCGTCAATTGCCTTGAGAATTGACCTATACCATGATATCTCGGCAGAATTGCGAATGTGGTAGTGAGCTAATCAGGCGGATCTCCGATGTAAAAAATGAGCGTGCTTGAGATGGTCCGAGTATCTGCTGGAAGTATGATTGGTGGTGGCCAACTCGGGACCTGACGCTTTGATACCGTTATCTCCGATCGGATGCCGGAGTTTAATATTGCGTATGCTGGATATTCTGGACCCCACGGCGTCTTCAGTGGTATAAGATACAGGTCCAATCATTACGAGGAAAACCGCTTAAGAATTGGTGCCTCAGATTTATCTCTGGTGCCTTCCCAAGTACCTTTATTTTCGCAGCTTATCCAATTCCTCCCGTTCCACCATCCAGGCCTCCGAAGAGTTTTTAGCCAATCATTCCCTTTGTTGCTGATTTCAATTTTGATCCTGCCTGCCAGAAGAAATTAACAAGAGGCATACGTTGAAACGACTTGCACTACTACTGTTGCTGGCCACCATCACTCTGGGTTGCCCCTACTACAACACCTTCTATAATGCGAAACGCGCCTTCAGTGAGGCTGAAGATCTTCGAAAGGACGCGCTGAAGCAAGGGATCACACAAGTGCCTCAGCAAGCCGTTCTACTCTACGAGCGTGCCATAGAGAATTCGGCACTACTCATGCGAGACCATCCCACGAGCGATCTGATCGACGATGCGCTTGTCTTGATAGGTGATGCCTTCGAGATTCAAGCGGAATACCCAAAGGCAATTCGCAAATACGAGGAAGTACTGGCGAATTATCCCGATAGCAAATGGTTTCCTTACTGCGCCTTTGCACTGGGTAAAACTACGCTGAACTCGGGTGATACACTCAGGGCGGAGGAATCTCTGCGTGACTTCCTGCGTCAGTATCCTGCCAGTGAATGGGCGCCCGAATCCCATATGCTGTTAGGATCGATTGATATCAGCCGCCAGGATTATTCCCTCGCGGTCGCAGATTACACCGATTTTCTCACGAGTTTCCCCAAACACAAGCGGCGAGCTGAAGCGCAGTATTTTATAGCGGAGTCCTACCTCGAATTGGACAGGCACCTTGAGGCGCTTGAACTATTCGAACGGGTAGGCCAAGATGCTCCGACTCGGGATCTTGAGTACCAGGCCAAGTATATGGTTGGTGAATGCCTTAGGCGCGATACGGAATATGAAAGAGCGCTGGAGACCTTTGAAGGTCTGGTTGCCAAGTCCTCCTATATCATCTATCGTCCCAAGACGCTGCTCGCCATTGCCTCATGTAAAGCGTCGTTGGGGCGAAAGGAAGAGGCTATCGGCCACTATGAGACCATCAACGAGCGGTACGAAAGAGACCGGCAGTACGAAGCTGAAGTCTCGGAAGCTATATTCGAAATGGGACGATTGTCGGAGCAGGCTGGAGATTTGGTCAGGGCCGATGAACTCTATGAAAGCGCGGGAAAACGAAGCCCGCGTCAATTTTGGGTAGCACGTGAAGCGGGCAAAAGATCCAGCGACATCCGACTTCTTACTAGGTACCGCGAGGATCTGGAGGGCGCCCTTTCGGAAGGCCTCCCAGCTCTCGCGGATTCTACTGACGAGTCGAGGAGCATCTCGGAGTCTGCACCTGATTCCGCCTCCCTCGCCAAGATCGTCTCATCACGATTCAAAGTCGCCGAGGTCTTTCTCTTTCAGTTTGGGATGATAGACTCCGCACTTGCCCATTACAGTTTAGCAGAGGAAGCGGCTGGAGGAGGTTTACAGGCCGCCAAAGCGGCCTATGCCAAGGCCTGGGTAATGGAGCATGTGTTACTGGATACATCTTCCAGCCGGGTCGGATACACCACTGTGATGAGCCAGTATGATACGACCGTATACGCATCAGCCGCTGCAAGGGCGATGGAAATGCAAGATCCCCTCGGGTTCTCCGAGACTGAACTCTTCGCATTAGCCACGGATTATCTTTTTGAGGCACAGAATTCTGATTCTGCCGCCGTCTATTACCAAACGATCATCGACAGATTTCCAGATGGATCATATGCCCCAAAGTCTCTTTATGCACTTGGGTGGATCGCAGAAACTCACGAAGAGGACCTCTCCGCGGCTTTAATGAATTACCGCCGAATCACTGCCCTTTTTCCGCGCTCGGAGGCATCCGAGGCCGCGAGGCTTAAGGTAAAGTACCTCGAAGAACTGTTTAATGATATTAATGGAACGGACAGTTCGTTTGTCGAGATAGAATCAGTCAATGAATTCCTACTTTCAATTGACCCGGAGGATCGCGATGGCGAGGTCACGGAGGTGATCCGAGATCGGGTAGTGATGAAATTGAATCAGGATACATCAGCTCAGCGTGGTGGACGGGGAATCTTATTCATCATGGACCGAACAGATAGCACGGAAATACCCATCAGGGCCGCCTCATTTCGTATCCTGGATACCGTAATCCCAGAGGGACCTCGAATGGGCACCAATACCGCCGTTAACACGAACCTCTATGCCGGAAAAGGTGATCGGACCATTACTATGGTTACGCCCAGAAGACCGTTTGAGGTGCTTGGTGAGGATGGGGAATGGATTCAGATCCGATTTGAAGGGATGGAAGGATATGTGAACAGACAGTTCGTCAACGTGGATCCGCTGGTGATTCCCACTGCGACTGCAACGATAGAGGAACGTTTTCCAGCATGGACGCCGGATGAGTGGATTGGCGTTTTGCTGGACGGGTCTGAATCGATGCTGAATGACGATTCCCCGCCCGATTCGGCGGGCACAGCGTTGTCTGCAAACGAACCAGAGGAGTCCGTTCCACTTGAGATTACGCCGGATGGGGATGTGCTTAGCTTCGAAGGTGACAGAGCGGTTGTCAAAGTCAGAAGCACCTTGAGTCTGAGCGAAGGGGACGGTGGTGTGCTCTATCTGATGGACTCCGATGGTAGAGGGAGGACCGCTGCAAGGATCCGAGTGGCACAGATCCGTCTACCAGACCTGGGTATGGGGACGGTGACCGTAGCAACGGAATTGAGATCCACGCCTGATGGCGAAGTGCTGATGCCAATACCCAAAGGGATCGCTGTTGTTGCACTTGCGGAAGAAGGAAGTATGCTGAAGGTCAGAATCGGAAGTAATGAGGGATATGTGCCATCCACCGTCGTTCGAATGATACCGCCCGATGTGCCCTACCGCGGCACCGTGGATGCCACCAGCCTGAATCTGCGCGAAACCCCTGGCGGCCCCGTGATTCGTCTTCTTCCCAGCAATTCAAGCGTCCAGGTTACCGGAATTCAGGGAAATTGGCTGGCCGTGGAGATAGAAGGGCAGAAGGCCTACGTCGCCGCTTTGTATATCAAACCGGATCCCATGTCAGATCAGCTCGTTTATTGCTATATCGAATCGGCCTCACTTGAGCTTGAACCCGATGCCCAGCTATCGGTTGTTTTTGACGTAAAGTAGGGTGTCGTTGCAAGTGGACTTGACAGTAAATCCAACTGTATGTATTGTATTCGAGCTGCATGTAAACTCAGACATGGCAAAATGATATGGGTCCCATACAATAATGAATCTGTGGATAGTATTCTCTTAACTGGATCCCCTCTCCTGAATGACTGATTCCAACCGGATCGAACCGATATTTCAGACAAAAGCAGAAATAGTGGACAATCGGGAGCTCGCCTCCGGGTTGTACTGGATGGATCTGCGTGCCCCCGATATTGTGGCCCACGCCCGTCCCGGGCAGTTCGTGCATATCGTGGTCTCCGATACCACCGATCATGGACACCGATCCGCGTGGTTGAGGCACACACCTCTACTGCGCCGACCGTTCAGTGTGGCAGAGATAGATGTAGATACAGGTGTGTTGGGGATCATCTACCGAGTACTCGGCGGCGGAACCGAAGTGCTTGCAGGGCGTAAATCCGGGGAATTCATCGACGTACTGGGTCCAATGGGGGCGACATTTGAGCCAATTGTTGAAGGTCGCTCCGCTCTAATGGTAGCAGGTGGGGTAGGAATAGCCCCGTTCTTCTTCCTCGTTCAGGAGGCGATGCGTTCCGGTAGCGTCAATCCCGAGTCCATCAGTGTCTTCTTTGGGGCATCATCAGCCGACTTG
>JABIQT010001065.1 GCA_018667995.1 Candidatus Latescibacterota bacterium | reverse complement strand
CATGCCCGCCATAATCGACGCTGTCAAACGCGGTATTCTTGAGGCTGGCGGTATGCCACTCGTCTTCCCGACGATTTCCCTTGCTGAGATTCTATTTTCCCCTACCACCATGATGTACCGCAATCTTCTCGCAATGGACACTGAGGAGATGATGCGGGCACAACCAATGGATGCGGTAGTGCTCGTCGGCGGGTGTGACAAAACAGTGCCGGCGCAACTCATGGCCGCAGCATCGGCGAATATTCCTGCCATATCTGTGGTAACTGGTCCCATGCGCACCGGAAGCTGGCAAGGCGATCGTATCGGCGCCTGCACAGATTGTCGTCGATACTGGATGCGATTTCGAGCTGGTGAGATTGATGAAGATCAGATAGATGAAGTGGAACAATCCCTATGTCCCACCGGAGGCACCTGCATGGTCATGGGCACGGCATCAACAATGGCCGGTGTTACGGAAGCCCTCGGCATGATGCTGCCTGGAGGAGCGGCAGCTCCGTCCGGTTCCGGGGATCGGCTTCGCCATGCTGTGGCGAGCGGTCGACATGCCGTGATGATGGCAAGTAAGGGATCTAAACCCCGAGAGGTTATGACCAGAAGCGCGTTTCTCAATGCAATCACGGTTCTGATCGCAATGGGGGGATCGACAAATGCAGTCATTCACCTGATTGCAATAGCACGGAGGGCCTCAGTAGAACTTTCGCTCGAAGACTTCAACCGAATAGCCCAGCGGGTTCCCCTGCTGATTGACTGCAAGCCGTCAGGGCGTTTCTATATGGAAGATCTGCACGCCGCTGGTGGAATCCCATGCCTCTTGAGAGCCCTCCAATCCCTTCTTGATCTGGAGGCAATTACGGTAACTGGGGATACATTGGGGACATTAGTGTCAACGGTAGCTGAACCTCCCGAATGGCAAGAGGTCATTCATTCTGTAGCACGACCGTTGGGACCGACAGAATCACTGGTTATACTGAAAGGCAATCTTGCGCCCGATGGTGCCGTGATAAAGAAGTCGGCAGCGACACCAAGCCTTGTGAACCACCGAGGTCCTGCGGTCGTATTTGATTCTCCTGAAGACCTGGCCAAGCGAATTGACGATCCAACGCTTGGGATTACGCCGAATCATGTCCTGATTCTGAGGAATGCCGGGCCGGTAGGTTCGGGTATGCCCGAGGCAGGCTATATGCCGATTCCACGTTATCTGGCTGCCACGGGCACTACGGATATGGTACGTGTTTCGGACGCACGAATGAGTGGTACCGCGTACGGTACAGTGGTACTCCATTGCGCGCCGGAATCAGCAGTGGGGGGACCACTCGCGCTGGTGCGGAACGGTGACATGGTCAAACTGTCCGTCGCCGATCGGAGAATCGATGTAGAGATCTCTGATGAAGAGTTGCGCCTAAGGCGCGAGACATTCGAACCTCCCAGTTCTCCGAAGAGGGGATGGCGCCGACTCTATGCGGAGCACGTAAATCAAGCCAATATGGGTGCAGATCTCGATTTCCTCGTATAGATCAGGTCCCAGGGTACGAAAGTCACAGCAAAGGTCTAAAGAGATGGGTACAGATAGTCTGAAGTTGGCGTTGCAGCGCCAGGAGTTGGTTCAGACCGATGGATACCACATCTGGGAATCAAAACAGAAGCACGTGGAGATACCCACCAACGAAGCAGCCCTTCTGGTCTGCGACGTATGGGACAACCATTGGTGTCGGGGGGCCCGGGAACGACTGAACGCGATGGTGACGCGCATGAACCAAGTCGTTCAAGCATCCCGCGCGAATGGACTTCAGATTATCCATGCTCCGTCTGGAACCATGGAATACTACGATGACACGCCGTCACGACAACGAATTCTGAAGATAACGCCCGTTCTCCCACCGGAAAATCTCGAGCACCCAGACCCACCGTTGCCCATTGATGACTCAGATCAGGGCTCCGATACGGGAGAGGCGTCTCCCGTAGCAGCGTGGCGACAGCAACACGGCTCGATTGAGATCGACCATCAATGTGATGTGATTTCTGACGATGGCAGGGAGGTCTACAGCCTCTTGAAGAATAGAGGCATTGATAAGCTACTGATTATGGGTGTTCATACCAATATGTGCGTGCTGGAGAGATCATTCGCCATCAAACAGATGGTGAGGTGGGGTATTCATGTGGCCTTGATCAGGGATCTTACGGATACGATGTACAATCCAGCTATGCCACCCTACGTAGATCATGCCGAAGGAACAAAATTGGTGATAGGGTACATCGAGAAGTTCTGGTGCCCCACAATCGAAAGCCAGGAACTGTTGAACCCGGCCTGACCCGAGCGAGCGGCTCCAGCCTCCTACATATCTTTGTCGATTATGCCCATTCGCATGGCGTACCGTACCAACCCCGGCACGTCGTGGATGTCCAGGCGTCCCATGAGTTGCGACCGGTGCGTTTCGACTGTCTTTACGCTGAGATTCAACTGGTAGGCTATCTCTTTAACTGTATTTCCCTCGGCAATAAGCTGCAGGACTTCCCGCTGACGCCTCGTCAATCGTTCTACTGGGGTAGTTTCCGTATCCATGCGCTGCATATAATCCAAAACTACCTTTTTGGATACCGCTGGAGTAAGAAACATCTCGCCGTTGGAGACTGCCTTTATCGCCAACTCCAGTTCGGACAACCCACTATCCTTTAACAGATAGCCTTTCGCGCCGGCTCTCAAAGCCTGCCATACATATTCTTCTGTTGCATGCATCGACAGGATAATGACTCGAACGTTCGGATAATCCTTAGTCACTCGCGCTGTCGTTTCTAATCCGTTCATGCCGGCCATTCCGATGTCCAACAGTGCTATATCGGGCCTATGTTTTTTTATGGCTTCGAGCGCCTCACGTCCATCGCTGGCCTCTCCAACGACCTCAACGCCGTGCAGTTGCTCCAGTAGCGTCCGAACACCAACCCGTACCAGTGAGTGATCATCTGCGATCACGATTCGCATGGCTCTCATCCGCCACCAGTCCTTTCCTCTAATTCAACATGTTCGTTTAATTCTGGAATTGGAATCGTTGCTTTCACTTCAGTCCCCAGTGGAGGGATGGACTCGATTGAAAAATCACCGTTTACCAGGTGTACACGTTCCTCCATACCCAGGACACCGAGGCTTGCCCCCCCTGCGGCGCGCCTTTTGGCATGATTTACATCAAATCCTACGCCATCGTCACGAACGACGAGAACGATCTCACCATCGTTCTCCAGCAGCTCCAAGTATACGTGCTGTGCTTCTGCGTGACGGATGATATTTGTAATGGCCTCCTGGGCTACCCGGAAACAGGTACTCTCCAGTTCCGCAGGAAGAGGCACCGTAATCTCGTCCGGAGATGAGAAATGAGCCGTCAGTCCCGCACGTTGCGTCTGTCGATCCAAGTACCAGCGCAGCGCCGGTATCAGACCGAGATCGTCCAACATGGATGGCCGTAAATCCAGCGACATGTTCCGCACCTGCTGGAGGGCGGTTTCAACGATGGACATGCTATCCTCCAATTGAGGAGACGGTTCCACGATCCGTTCCATGGCCTGCATGTTCATCTTGACAGCCGTCAGGGCCTGACCGATCTCGTCGTGCAGCTCGCGCGCCAGCGACCGCCGTTCCGTTTCCTGCACTTCCATCAATCTTCTTGATAATATCTGACGTTCCCGGTTCAATTCTACCAGGACCTTGGTTCGTTCCTGCACCCGTTGCTCAAGGACATCATTCGCTCTCTGTAACGCGGCCTCAGCCTGCTTACGTTCAATGATATTACCGAGGACTGAACAGAAGACAACGATAAGCTCCTGCTTGGTATCATCGAGGGGCGAACCGGAAAGAGCTGCGTCATTGATCAGGACGCCCGCCTGGCCGGAAGCGGAGTGGATGGGTGTCGCCACAACCCACCCCTCTCCAAACTCCCGATAGACTTCTCCGTCCCATTCCTCGTAGCTCCGGTGGAGGACCGTCCACTGTGACTCGCCTTCCTGGCGAGACTGCTGCAGCCTCTTCCTCCAATGATCCGACATGGGAGTGGAGAAGCCTCTTTCGTCGACTATCTCGCCGTGGCGATTTATGCCATAGGTCCCATGTACATTGCGCCCTGCGTCGTCAGCCACGAATAACGAGCAACGCTCCAGATCCAGTACATCGCGGAGTAGCTCAATGGTCCGATGAAACAGGCTATCCATGTCGGGACAGGCAATCAACTCATCAGCAACTGTCACTACGGCTCGCAGGCCTGATATTATGGTCTGCTTATTGAGTTCAGTAACGCGGTCTGCTTCGAAATGTAACCGTTGCTGATGGAGCCGATGAATGACCGAGTGAAACAGCTCGAAATACCGACCATCTTTGTCTTTAATCAGATAGTCACTGGCACCGAGCTTCATTGCCTCTGCGGCAACCACTTCATCCCCAGAGGCCGTGAGCATTACAGTTCCAGGTACGGGGCCGTGCAGGGAAAGCCGCCGGATGATCTCCAATCCATCCATTCCAGGGATTTTGTATTCGACGACGACGACATCGTATGCCTTTTCATTACATTTACTGATGCCAACTTCGCCCGAATACGCCAAATCTACTTCATATCCCGCGCGGTCCATTTTCTCCTGAAACTGGAGCGCCTGTTCCTCATCCGGGTCGATATAGAGCAAGCGACTCAGGTACGATACAGACATGCGTAGATTTCTCCGTTTTACCGATGAACGTCGGAACGCTATGTCGTTGGGGATTTGGTCTTGACACCCCATACGGCGATCTTTATCCTAAGCCCACTCTACCGCACGAGGAAATCATAATATGATTTTCCGCCCAAATCTTGTCAACAGATAACCTTCATTGACAGCTCCCATAATAGACATACAGGATTTATCCTTTACTTACCGTGGTGCAGACAGGCCGGCACTCCAGGCCGTCGAATATCTGCACAAACGCGGCGAGTTTACTGCCGTAATGGGAGCAACGGGTGTCGGTAAATCCACGCTCTGCCGATGTCTAAATGGTCTCATTCCCTCCTTCATAAAAGGAAAACTCACAGGCAATATCTCTTTGTTCGGCGAGGCTATTGATAGCCGACACGTATACAAGACAGCCCGTCGAATCGGTCTGGTTTTCCAGGATTTTGAAGCTCAGTTGTTTTCCACCGATGTACAGCTTGAAGTGGCCTTCGGACTGGAGAACTTCGCGGTTGACAGACAAGAGATGCCCCAACGAGTGACGAGTGCACTGAAACGAGTTGGACTAAGCGGGTTTGAAGACCGGGATCCATCCACACTTTCTGGAGGAGAGAAACAAAGATTAGCCATCGCATCTGTCCTCGTCAGCCGCCCCACAGTTCTGGTCATGGATGAACCGACCACCGACCTGGATCCTATTGGCAAGAGAGATATCTTTGATCTTGCATGCGAGCTACGTCAGGAGATAGACGGTATCATTCTGGTTGAGCACGAGACGGAGCATGTGCTGACCGCAGATCGACTGGTGATCATGAGCGAAGGAACCATACTTCGCGAAGGCCCTCCGGCGGATCTCCTGAGTGATCCACATTTTCTTGAAAAGTACGGGATCAGACCACTTCAGACTGCAGTCCTGTTGGAGCGACTGAGGGTACCGGCTCAAAGCCTGGTCGTATCCGATGCCGTAGAGTCCATCCGTACCGCCGGCTGGCAGGCATCTTTAGACGCGGCGACGAAACTAACCGACAGTGACCAGGAAATCTCTCGTGATACCCCGGTCATTGAGGTTCAGGAATTGGTGCATCGGTACCAAGACGGCCGAGCCGCCGTAGACGGTGTCTCACTCAGGGTTGACCGGGGCGAGTTCGTGGCTGTGGTCGGGCAGAACGGATGCGGCAAGACCACTTTGGTCAAGCATTTCAATGGCCTTCATCATCCCACCGAGGGCGAAGTATCCATTCTTGAGAAACCATCGTTAGATTGGACGCTGTCGGAGTTGGGCCGCAAGGTCGGTTATGTGTTTCAGAATCCTGACCATCAGATATTTGCCAATTCTATTCGCGAGGAAATAGCCTTTGGTCCTGCAAATTTCGGGCTATCGCCGGCCGAGGTTTCTCACAAAGTGGAAGAGGCCATGGAGGTAGTGGGGCTGAGTAACCGCGGCGATGACGACCCCTTCAGCCTCACAAAGGGAGAGCGCCAACAGCTGGCGGTCGCGTCCGTGCTCGCCACGGATCCCGAGATATTGATACTTGATGAGCCTACCACCGGGCTGGACTATCAGGGACAGCGAACGATTCTTGATCTAATAGAAGGTCTGAACACGTCTGGTCGCACAATCATCATGATTACCCATTCCATGTGGGTAGTGGCGGAATATGCAAGTCGGTGCATCATGATGTCCGGCGGAAAAGTCATTGCGGACAGCCCCGTTCGTGAATGCTTCCAGAATGGTGAATTACTGGAATCCATAATGCTCGAAGCGCCGGAGGCCGTTCGACTGGGACAGGCATTCGGGCTGTCCGTCCGATCCATTGATGAATTGGTCAACTGCCTCGAAAAAGCAGAATGAGAGTCTGATCGGATGTTTCTGTATCTCCCACATGAAACGCCTTTTCATCGCCTCCACCCCTCCACAAAGATCGTGGGATTGGCGCTACTTCTGGTCATGACTGTGGCCTTTGTCTCTCCCTGGCAGCAGTTGCCAATCCTGCTGTTTGTGTTGAGCATGGCGTGGTATTCCAAATCACTGCGCAATCTCCGCCGCATCATGCCACTCGTTATCACAATCATGGTTTTCAGCTGCGTTACATGGTCCCTCTTTAAGAGGATAGGTGATCCTTTCTGGGTATTGGGCCCACTCTCTTTATCTCGCGAATCCATCGAGTATGGTTTGGCCATGGGGTTCAGGCTCGATGCCATGTTACTGTCGGGCATGATATTCGTTTCGTGTACGAAGGTCGAAGAGTTCGCCTATGGGCTTCGGGCACTTGGACTTCCTTTCCCGGTAAGCTTCGCCATGTCCCTCGCCTTCAGATTAGTACCTCTGTTTTTTACCCGCATCGGCATTATCGTCCAGGCGCAACAATCACGTGGACTCGACATCCATAGCGGCAACATATTTCAGCGGGTACGAAAATATGTGCCATTGCTCGTACCAATATTCGTCTATGCGATTCGGGACACAGACCTGCTTTCGATGGCATTGGAGTCGAAGGGTTTCGGAATGCAGGGAAGAAGGACGGAGTTTCTATCCTTTCGCTTCAAGATAGTTGATGTGACAGTGCTGTCCGTATTGGTCACGGCAAATGTGCTGGCCTGGGTGCTATAGTTACATTATAAATACTGATAAAAATCAACTAAATATGAACAGGGGACATCGATGAATCGGCCTCCGGAAGAATATGTTCACGTTACCGAAGACAAGCTTCTTGCATTTGCGGTCGCTTGCTTTGAGAGCGCAGGACTGGATCATGAACACGCACACACCATAGGCAGACTGTTGGTCAATTCAGACATGCGGGGTGTGCGTACACACGGGACCAGAGCTGTGAATCGTTACTGTCGTGCCTTCGAAGAGGGAAACACGAATCCACAACCGGATGTGCGACAGATACACGAAGCCCCGACGGGAGTAGTAATCGACGGAGATGGTACTTTGGGGTATCTGCCCATGGTCCGAGCTACGGAAGCGGCCATCGATCGCGCCAGCAAACTCGGCCTTGGTATCGGGATTGTCCGTCACATTGGACATTACGGATCGGCAGGCCACTACACACGCATGTGTATGGATGCAGGATGCATTGGTTTCTCCGTGCAGGGATACCGAAACCATGGTGACGCGTCCGCACTTTCCGACAAGCCTCAGATCGGGTACTTCGGTAATCCCCCATTGAGTTTCGGGATGCCGGCCGGCGAAGAACATCCCATCGTTCAGGACGTCGCCACACGAATCTTGGCAGACTATCAGCGCAGCCCAGAATTTGATGATCTACTATCGCGCATACCTGCCGCTTTCTTCAAGAGTATAGGATATGGCGCGGTCGCCATAGTGCTGGGAGGCGCGTTGGCAGGTTTTTCCCTACCATCGGCGGACGAGATTGAGGAGAAGTGGCCCTCTGCTCGCCATGGAGGTATGGTTCTTGCCATACATATCGAGAGTTTCATTGGTACGTCAGATTATTCTGACGAGGTGGACCGACTGGTAAGAGATGTTCGAAACACCTACGAACCCATGCCAGGATATGATGAGGCACTTTTTCCAGGGGCCGTAGAGGAGAAGTATGCGGAGCTGCACAAGGAGTCCGGTATTCGATACGGCGAATCCGAGCAGACCAATGCGCGAGAAGTATCGGATCGCCTCGGTGTGGCGCTGCCGTGGGACGAATGATGTATGGATCCAAATCTGCTATTGGTTGATGGACAAGACTTCGAATTCGGAGAGCGTCCAATCACGAAAACTAACTTCTGTTGGAGGAAGCATGCGCATCTGTGTTGTTGGTGGGACCGGAAACATCAGTCGACCATTTGTGGAATTACTTCTGAAAAATGGTCATGATGTGACCTGCTACAATCGTGGGAACAGCGGCCCGGTTCCAGATGGGGCTCAGGTCATTATCGGAGACAGAGCGGAGAGAGACACATTCGAAGCGGCTATACAACGGGGCTCCTTCGATGGTGCCATTGACATGATCTGCTTCAATAAAGAGGATGCCGAGAGCAGTGTTCGCGCATTTCGCGATGTGGGCCACTTCATTCAGTGCTCCACAGTCTGTACATACGGTCTCGACTACGATTGGCTCCCCGTGACCGAAGATCATCCGCTGCGCCCCGTCTCGGACTACGGGCGCAACAAGGTCGAAGCGGATAATGTCTTCCTCACGGCTCATCATTCTTCAGGCTTTCCGGTTACCATCATAAAACCCTCGACTACATACGGGCCCAAAATGGGATTGTTGCGTCAAATAGCCTTCGAAATGAGCTGGATTGACCGCATCAGAAAGGGCAAGCCGCTACTGGTATGTGGCGATGGCAAGGCTCTTCACCAATTTATGCACGTGGAGGACGCCGCCCTATGCTTTGGGAACGTGCTCGGAAAAGCGCACTGCATCGGCCAGATCTACAACATGGTAAATCGCGGATTTGTCATGTGGGAGCAGCACCACAGGACAGCCATGGAGGTCCTGGGCCGGGAGGTGGAACTTATCGGAGTACCACTGAAAGATATCATCGCGTCAGGTGTTCCAGACAGTGGCATCTGTGAGGATATCTTCGCACATAACACCATATACTCTGCTGATAGACTGTTTCGCGATGTACCGGAATTTCAACCTCGGATATCTCTTGCGGAAGGCATGGCAAGGGTCATCGAGATACTTGACAGCGAGAGTCGTATCCCCAATTCAGACGAATCTGACTGGGAAGACACTCTCATTGAAGCACAGAGAAGAGTAAGCAGCGGCTCGCAGGCCTGAGATCTGACCATGGAGAACCTATGAAAATCACAGAGATTAAACTGACGATTCTGGAGGATCCGGATCAGCCGCGCGTGGTGCAGCAGATTGTGGAGGTGAAAAACCTGTTCAGGACGCAGTTCACCCACCAGCCTTCTCGCTCAGTTGGCCATGCACGTCAGAATTTCATTCACGTCAAGACAGACCAGGGAATCGAGGGCATATGCACCACGACCATGGGGCCGGCCCAAATTGATATTCTAAGGCGACAGACCCTGGGTGAGAACCCAATGCATCGCGAGCGGCTGTACCAAATGTTGCACCGTGGCACGCGCTGGGTGTATCAGCCACCTGGATGGTTCGGTGATTTTGATAACTGCCTCTGGGACATAGCCGGGAAGGCCGCCGGATTGCCTGTTCACGCGCTGATCGGACGTGTCAGGGATGAATTCCCTGTTT
>JABIQT010001063.1 GCA_018667995.1 Candidatus Latescibacterota bacterium | reverse complement strand
TGCCTGTTCACTGGCAGAAAAAGCGTACGATTCTCCATTTTTGCGCCGCAGACTGGCAAACGAAGGTTTGGGTAAATGGGGTATATCAGGGTTTCCATGAGGGTGGCTACACACCATTCGAGTTTGATATCACGGACGCGTGTGCTACGGCCGGACAGGTCCAGATCACGGTCAGGGTGTATGATCCAAACGACCACCGAGCTCTTCCGGGCGGAAAACAGATTGACTGGTATGCCCGCACCAGCGGTATATGGCAGACGGTATTCCTGGAACCTCGCGCAGCTGACCACATCGGAAACGTGAGGATTACACCCAACGTGGACGAATCTCTCGCTGAGTTCCAGGTGACGCGTCCTGCGCCTTCTCTACCAGCAGGCCATTCCGATCCGACCCATTTTCGTATTGTGATCAATGCCCCTGATGGGCGGCGAATTACTCGCGATTCGCCGGTAATTGAAAGTCTCATTCCTGTGGTAATTCCAGACCCAATCCTTTGGTCCCCCGATGCACCATTGATGTATGAGGCGATTGTTGAGATGATGATCGACGACCTTGTGTTGGACCGAGTGAACACCTCATTCGGCATGCGAAAAATATCTGTCGCCCCATTGCCCGGAACAGAGATCAACTACATACATCTGAATGATGCTCCCATATACTTAATGGGAGCGCTGAACCAGTCCTTCAACCCTTGGGGGATCTATACGTTTCCTTCCGAGGAGGCGATACAGCAGGACTTGAGACGCACACGCGAATTCGGTTTCAATTTTCTGAGGCTGCACATCAAGGTAGAGGAACCCCTGTTTCTCTATTGGGCGGATCGAATGGGCATTCTGCTTATGTGTGACATCCCGAATTTCGCCAGCGACGCATACGGTCCTGAAGCTCAGTCACACTGGCAGGACACGATGCGGGCTACCATCGATCGGGATTACAATCACCCTTCGATCTTTTCCTGGTGCTGTTTCAACGAGACCTGGGGTCTTGGCGGCGAGTCATTCAAGGAATTGCCCGATAGGCACGAGTGGGTCCGATCCATGTATCATCTCACACGATCTCTGGACTCCACTAGGCTCGTAGAGGACAATTCCCCCTGTCTCTACGACCATATCGAAACGCAGATCAATAGCTGGCATTTCTATATCAACGACTACGGTGCCGCTCGTGACCACATAGCGGAGGTCGTCGAGCAGACCTACCCGGGTTCGACGTTCAACTACACGGGCGGACAGAAGCAGGATGACGCGCCGCTAATGAACAGCGAATACGGTGGGATAAGCGCGGGATCCGGCGACAAGGATATTTCCTGGTGCTTCAAATACCTCACGAACGAACTGCGTCTGCATGAGAAAATCTGTGGGTATATCTACACCGAGTTGCAGGATATCGAGTGGGAACACAACGGCTTCCTAAACTATGACCGAAGTGTAAAGGCTTTTGGTTACGACTACCGGATGATCAACAGTCTCGACACCGTGTTGATCGACGCAGCGCCCAGTGCGGTAATGCCCGGTAAGAGCCTGCTGAAACTAGACGTATACACGAGTCATTTTTCGTCACAGGATATGGCGGGAACACACCTTCGCTGGCGGGTAGACCGACTGGACCAATGGGGAAATGAGGAAGAGGGGACGGAGATCGGATCGATACCCATTCCGTTTACCAAATATAGAGTGGAGAAGACTCCTCGTTTGGAAATCCCCATGCCAGCAGGAAACAGTGTTTGCACGATTAATGTGTGGATTGAAGATGACGCCAGCCATGTCGTGGCCAGAAACTTCGTATCACGTGAGATACACGACGGTCCACTGCCGTCCATTGATATGGACCAGAATAATCTGGTAGTGAGGTATGACGCGAGTACGGCGGAGGTGTCAGATTGGACGGGCGGCACACTTGAAGATGGTGATGTTGCCATAGGGGTCGGGACCGGTAGCTTTCTATTCTCAGTCGACTTGCCCGACGGACTGGATCTCTCAAACGTCACAGCAGTTGAATTCTGGGCCGAGTTAGCCTCAGGACGTGAGGCCACGCCACAGACGGACTCTGATACGCTGATATCGACAGTACGCATCAGCGCCAATGGTCAGGAGGTCGGCAACGTGACGCTCCCCAATGCACCTGCAGATGCGCGAGCGGTACTATCATATATACATGGAAGTCCTGGTCGATATGGGACACTCTCACGAGTGGTCGCGACGGGAGACGAACTCAAGCGGATATTGACGGTGAAAGAAGATAGCCTTACCATATGCTACAATGTTTCCGTCGAGAACAAGCCCGCCAATGGCTTGGCGATCTTCGGCGCACGAGCAGGTCGATATCCGTTACAACCTTGTGTCGTATTCAGATTCAGCTAAGAAGGAAGCAGATAGATAAAGGAAGCAGAGGCAACCATGTCTAATTCACTGGGTTCGGATGCTAGTACCGATGGAATCCGAATCGAGGTCGTGCCGGAATACCTGCCAGAGTACTCCTATCCTGACGAAGACAAATACTTCTATGGATATAATATAAAGATCTCGAATGAGGGAGACCGATGGGCGAAGCTTCTCGGCCGTCATTGGATCATCATCAATTCAAGAGGAGACCGGCAGGACATCGAGGGTGAGGGTGTCATCGGTGAGCAACCTGAGCTGGAACCCGGTGGCGTACACGAATATTCCAGTCTATGTCCCATTGACACGGACTGGGGTACCATGGAAGGTTCCTTTACCATGAAAAGGGACGACGGCGAAGAATTCAAGACCGCCATCTCCAGGTTTTATCTGGCCGTCCCAAAGGATGCCATGGCGGACCAGGTTTGATTTCGTGAGGATCGCGACCAGCAGAACGCCCTAATTCTTCCCGTCATTCAGTAGTCCCAAAGAGCCATGAGGTAAGGCGATCCAACAAGGACCCCGGTAAGTCTCTCGCGACTTTTTGCTTGATATAGCCAGTCATTAGAGCGGTTCCTGACCATACTTCGTCACCCCGGCGATTCGGCATCAGGTCAGGGCTACTGAAGTAGGACTTCCACAATCGGTGCTCCACAGGGTGCCAGATGAAAATCCCGCCTACATCCTCCACGAGGCGTCTCTCCGCGGCCTGATAGATCTCGAATCGATCGGCCGTCGGCCCCATAAACTCGTTTCCTTCTCGCACCAACCGCTCAAAATCATCGTCATGCCAGGCGTGCCGACCGCCGCTGAGCCAGAGGCCCAACAGATTGCTGGGATCGGGATAGTCCTGAGAGTAAGGCACGAGAGCAAGAGTTATCTCGTGATTGTTCAGACCGTCAGTGAAAACTTTCCGCTCAATGGCCCTGATACCCACTTTAATATTCAGCGCATCGGACAACATGGCCTGAATGGCCTCTGCAGGCGTTCGCGTGGAGTGAGAATCGAGCGTCCTTAGCCAGATATCCACCGTTGGAAACCCTTGGCCGTCCGGATATCCCGCTTCAGCCAGCAATTCTCTGGCCCTTTGCGGATCGAAATCCTGTACCTCTTCGAACGCGGACGGATCCGAACCCGGAAACCCCGGGGGCAGCATGCTATATGCTTCCACCCCTATATCCTTCAAGGCAGAGCGAAGGAGCGCCTGTCTATCCACGGCGTGGCTGAATGCCTGGCGGACCTTCAGATTATCGAAAGGCGGATTATATGTATCCATGGTCAGATAGAACGTGACGAAATTCACCATCGTGTGAAGCTCGTCGCGCATAACCGGATCGGATCGGACGCGGCCAAGAGCCGCCTGTCCTGCCAGCGCGATCATGTCGACCTCGCCTGATTCATAGGCCGCCAGCATCTGAGGCAGCCCGGCCTGTGAGAAGACATTGAAGATGACCTGCTCAAGGTAGGGTGGGGCAGCGCCTCGATAGTCCGGATTGATGTTGAGCACTATTCGCTCGTTCTTGTACCATTCGGACAACATAAAGGGACCGGATGATACGGACCATTCAGGCTTCGTCGACCATTCGTCGCCATACTTCTCCACAGCCTGCCTGGGCGAGGCCCAGCTCTGAGCGAGGTTGTAGGGTAAATAGGGCACGGGCTGTTCGGTTCTCACTTCCAGCGTCACATCGTCTACTGCTCGCACGCCAAGTGAGTCCAGAGGCATCTTTCGCGTCACCACGTTCTGCCAGTTCTTTATAGTCCGGTAATACCATTCGAAATCATAGGCGTTAGCGGGGTCGGCACCCCGCTTGAAGGTGTAGACATAGTCCTCCGCCGTGAACGGCCGACCATCAGTCCACTGCATATTGGGCCGCAGATGAAAGTACCACGCATTGCCATCGGGGCTTGCTTCCCACGACATGGCGCCCGCAGGGATTATCTCATAGTCACGGTTTACGCGAACCAGCGGTTCGGAAATAAGATCCGTTGCCGGACTGCGCTTGTAGATCGTCTTGAACCACTCCATATAGGTCCCATCGATCTCGAACAGCCTCATCCGCTGTTGATCAAGTGGCGCAGCATCACTCGGCAATAAGCGGCCCAATGCATTCCGCTCCTGGCCTGCTGCGCTGGTGGTGATCAAGATGATTAACAGGGAAGTCGTGATTAAGCTTCGGTGGAACACTATAGCCTCACGGGCAGGGGTGTTAGGACTCGACCTTTAC
Source organism: Candidatus Latescibacterota bacterium (assembly GCA_018667995.1). Classification (GTDB taxonomy): domain Bacteria; phylum JAAXHH01; class JAAXHH01; order JAAXHH01; family JABIQT01; genus JABIQT01. Next base: position 390 of record JABIQT010001063.1, on the reverse strand, counting down.
AGCGGCAACGGGTGGGTAACCTTCCCAAACGCGCTGCATGTTCCGGAAGATGAACTCGCCTCTTCTTCTCCAGGTATCTCGGGTAACGCCTGCCACATGCGGTGTCAACAGCACATTTTCCATAGTCAGAAGAGGATTGTCCTCGGCCGGCGGCTCAGTTTCCAGTACATCGAGCGCCGCCCCCAGAATCCGCCTCTCTGAAAGCACCCTGATCAGCGCGGTCTCATCAATAACACTTCCGCGGCAGGTGTTGACCAGCAAAGCTGTGGGTTTCATGAAAACCAGTTCACGACGACCAATCAGATGACGGGTATCCTCTGAGAGAGGCACATGGAGGGTCACTATATCGGAGGATTGAAGCAGCTCTGTCATACTTACACGACTTACACG
>JABIQT010000929.1 GCA_018667995.1 Candidatus Latescibacterota bacterium | reverse complement strand
GTGGCGGTGACGATTGTCGGCTTGAGGCTCCAGAAATTGGGGTTCAATCCGGCCAATGGAGTAGACCGGTTTTTTTACAAGAAGGCAAAAGCAGCAGGAATGGGGCTGCATGCGCTTGAGACCAGTGACTTCCAGATCAACCTGTTATCTACGCTTTCGGATAAGAATCAGGAGTTGATGCTCTTGCAGACGCTTCGTGATCTCGAGGTGACGGAGCGATTATTTGGAGATATCTACGCCGCCTGGAGAAACGGCGACGTATCGGGCCTGGATCGCTTGCTAACAGAGAGTTTCAAAGAATACCCAGACGTCTACGAGAAGCTTATTGTGTCGCGCAATCAGAACTGGGTGCCTCAGATAGAGACCTTTCTTGAGCAAGACGAGAACTATCTGGTGGTGGTCGGCGCTGGTCATCTCATCGGTGATCAGAGTGTCGTGCGAATGCTTGAGTTGAAGGGCCACCGAGTAACGCAGCAGTAATCTCATCCCGGAGTAGTATGGATAGCGCAGAGCCTGAAGATGTAGCTACCTGTGATGGTACTACCGTGACCATGGGCGGCAAGCCTCTTGTATTCGGTGAGACCATAGAGTTGATGCGTTCATCGGAAGATTTGTTGAGCGATACGGAAGCTCTGCGCACCCGCCTTTCAGAAGATGGATACCTGCTTCTCAGAAACTTCTTTGACAGGGCTCAAATTTTCAGAGCCAGGAGTGAGATCATTGCACATATGCTGGAGGCTGGTGATCTGGCAAGTGCTGAGGATTCTGATGCCGCGATAATAGGACGGGAAAATAAAGCTACGATCTTCCGTCACCATGTAATACAAGAGAAATTCCCCTCCTTCCTTTCCGTCGTTAATTCCAGGCGTATCTACGACTTTTTCGGAAAATTACTGGAAGGTCATACACTATCCCTGGATCATAAGTGGCTTCGGGCGATCGGCCACGGTCATCACACAAACGCTCATCTAGATATTGTGTATATGGGAAAGGGGACGCGTGAATTATATACTGCATGGACCCCTTTCGGCGACATTCCGCTGGAAATGGGGCCCCTTGCCGTGTGCCTCGGATCCCATCGGAATGAAAAACTACGCGCCACCTACGGGAAATCGGATGCCCACGACGAATTGGAAACCGGGTTCTTCTCGGACGATCCTGATGACGTCTCTGAAACCTTGGGTACCCGGTGGGCAAGCGCCCCCTTCGCCATGGGTGACCTGGTCATCTTCGGAATGTTCTTCATGCATGGCTCGCTTGATAATCGGACCAATCGATATCGCCTCAGCAGCGATACCCGATACCAGCTTTCAGTGGAGCCGGTGGACGAGCGCCATATGGGTGAGACACCGGACGTCATCCCAAAAAAGACTAACAGAATATCTGTAGAGCAAGCTCGGAAAGAGTGGGGTCTGTAGAAGGCGTGGAGACTATGGGTAAACCTGAGCAGGAAATCATCCCTCTGGGGCGCTTGTCCCCCATGAAAGTAGCCGCTGTACCGGCGTTCGGCGGCATGTTGATGTACCTGGGACCAGGCATCGTCTGGGCCGGTCTGGCTCAGGGCAGCGGTGAACTTATCTGGTGGCCGTATCTCACGGCAAAATACGGAGCCGCCTTTCTGGGACTTCTCCTTCCCGCCTCCCTGATGCAATACTGGGTAAATGTAGAAATCGCTCGTTATACGATTACGACTGGCGAGACCGCCATGACGGGTTTCAGCCGTCTCAGCAAGCGATACGCCATGCTGATCTGGATTGGTGTCTTCGTCGAGAATTGTTGGTTTGGCGCTTACGCATCGGCAGGCGGCACGGCCCTGGCTGAATTGACGGGATTCCCCTTTGGATGGGAAGCTCGAGGTCAGTCCCTGTTCTGGGCCTACCTGACAATAGCCATTTACCTCTGTGCTCTGATGTTCGGACGTGTGGTCTATCTGATCGTAGAACGACTCACCGTGACGGTTGTCGTGGTCACCATCGTCGGGATCGGTTTCGCAATCTTCCAGGAGCCGGTTCTGGCTGTGGCGGGGGAGTTTTTTGGAGCACTGTTTTCTCCTGGATTTTCCAAGCCTGACAATTGGGATCCTGCTGATCTCTCAACCGTTCTGACCGGCGTTGTCTTTGCGGGTGCGGGCGGGTTCGGACAGTTGTTCCTTTCGTACTGGATGCGAGACAAAGGTGTGGGGATGGCTGCATACATGGGGCGTGTCACCAGTCCCCTACGAGGAGAGGCAGAGGCCATTACATCTACAGGTTATGGTTTCACGGATACGACTGAAAATCGTAAGAACTACATGGGATTCATGCGCTATTTGAAATTCGAATCCGGAATGGGGGTGACTCTCAATCTGGTGACGACTGTCATCATGTGCTGGCTGGCGTGGGCCCTGCTCAGACCGCAGGGGATAATCCCTGAGGGTTGGGAGATTGCCGTAGTCCAATCAACTTTTTTTGAAATCAGCTGGGGTTCCATCGGAAAAACGATATTTCTGTTGGTTGCGGCAGCCTTTTTGTGTGATGCATGGCTGCAATTGACGGACGGATGTGCGCGCATGCAGTCAGATTTCCTCTACGCCAACTACCCCAAGTTCCATCGCTTTCATTTCCGGACACTCTATTTTTTCTTTGTGGGATTCTTCACGCTGATGACATCTGTGACACTTCCATTGGCGCAACCCGGTGATTTGATCATAGTTCGTGGGGTCATAGCGTTCATGGCCATGGCGATTATCTGTCCGGGACTGATCTATTTAAACTATGTGCGGGTTCCTCGTGCGTTTCCCGCCTGGGTCAAACCACATCCTTTCACACAGGCAATGATGGTTCTGATCGCCGCCACCTACCTGGTCGTCGGTCTCTGGTACATATTTGTCAAGGTGTCAGGATGGTAAATACAGAATATCCGCTGACCGTGTGAAGACTTACCATGAAACCATGTTAGTCCGGAGACGAGCCCCAATTAACTGGTGGTGCTACTCATGTCTGCCACTTCGTTCAGAGGCTGAATCACCTTGACTTTTTCGGCCGATTTCTCTATATCCTATCCGCTCGACAAGTGAAAGCAATGCCCCCAACGGGCTCTACATGTGTTCATTCGTGCTTGACGAAATCTCCCCCGCTTAATCCAGATTGCACCCGATGATTGATCAAGATTTTTTAAAACTCGGAGAAGCCGGTGTACAGAGGTCCTTCGAAGACGGCGAGGTTGTTTTCCGAAAAGGAGATGCCTCCGGCGAAATGTACCTTATCGTTTCCGGCACTGTTGAGCTCAAATTTGAGGGTGACAGAGATGACAAGACTATCGGCAGTGGAGAGTATTTTGGTGAGTTGTCATTTGTGGTAGGAAGGAATTTTCGTAGTGCCTCAGCAGTCGCTGGCTCGAAGCTTGAGATGATTGCACTGGATCAGACAGCCTTCGATCGTCTAATGGTTTCACAGACCGACTTGCTCTTCAAGCTGGTGCGGAGGTCGTGTGCTTATCTTCTGGAGTCGGAGCAAGAGCTGATTGAGGATCTGAGGCAGCGAAATACGCAGCTTCAGGATACGTTGAACAATCTGCGCCACACCAAGGCCGAGTTGGACTTTCAGGAGATACAGGCGCAGACGGATGAAATGACCGGATTGTATAACCGGCGGGCTTTGAATACACAGTTGGATAAATATATGAAGCGCCATCATCTATCAGGGCGGCAATTAGGCGTTCTTATGGTTGACCTCGATGGGTTCAAGTTGATCAATGACACCTATGGTCACCACGTGGGTGATGAGGTGCTGATTCTCGTCGCAGAGATCCTCAAGAAGGCCGTTCGGGAAGATGATTTTCCCTGTCGGCAGGGAGGCGACGAGTTCGTCCTGTTACTTCCCGATACTACGGACCGGAACGGCCGTGCCATCGCAGAGAGAATCCGTAAGGCAATTGAGGCACTACCTCCTATTCCCGCGGATGCGAAACACAAGGCGTCGGGCAGTCTCGGTGGGACACTGCTGCGGGAAAATGAGACACGTGAGTCATTTCTCGAACGTGCAGATCGGTATCTCTATCAGGCAAAGGATTCCGGCCGCAATCTGGTGGTCTGGGAAGGTGGGACGCTTTGAGATTCCAATTGAGAGAGATGAGTCAATTACGCCGTAGACTGTTACTATCTGTGGCTGCCTGTTTTGTGTGGGCTGCCTCGACAGCTACGGCGCATGCCCAGGACCGGCGTATCTCTGATCTGGTCGATAAGTATGCTTCAGACACGATCTCACTCAGAGAGCATCTCCACAGAAACCCTGAACTCGGTAACCGGGAATTCAAAACTGCCGAATTAGTCGCCAAGCACCTTGTCGAACTGGGCATGGAAGTTAGAACTGGGATAGCTCATACTGGAGTCGTCGGTATACTCCGAGGTGGGAGGCCCGGCCCTGTTGTGGCGGTGCGGGCCGATATGGACGCTCTGCCGGTGACGGAAGATACGCCTCTACCCTTCAGGTCCACCG
>JABIQT010000237.1 GCA_018667995.1 Candidatus Latescibacterota bacterium | reverse complement strand
CTCTTCAATCGTATCGTAGGTAGGAATGAGAACGTGAAACCCAGCTATATCAAAGATCTCGCGGACGTCGCGTTTCATCAAGGCGGCGGCAATCGTTCCGTTATGGTATTTTATCTTTTTGGCCAGATTTATCAGCGTCCTTAGTCCTGCGCTGCTGATATAATCCAGATCTGACAGATTCAGGATGAGATGATGGTTTCCGGCGTCTACTATTTCTGTCAGCGCAGCTTCCGCTTGGGAGTAATTGTCCGAATCAATGCGTCCGCTACAGGTAACAATAGAGTAGTCACCCTGGGGCGAGTTCTTGATTTTCATGGAATCTCGTCTCCTGTCGTACGCGTAGCAATATCTATCCTTTGGACGGCTCTCGGTTCTTACATAAGGTCAGTATGTTCTTTCCATCTTGCCGCGTATATCCTATGTCATCCGCCAGATTCCTGACAAGGTGTACTCCCAAACCACCTGGTTCCCTTTCCTGCACTGGAACGGAGAGATCCGGCGTCTCCATTTCTAGCGGATCAAACGGTCCGGCATCATCCTCTATCCTAATGCGCACGGATTCGGAATCTGAATGTAACCGGATCATGATCTCATGGCGTTCGCTGTCAGCATAGCCATAGGATATGATGTTGGTGATCAGTTCTTCGAGGATGAGTTGTATCCGCATCCCGAGCCCGGGTTCCCAGCTCTGCTCTTCGCTGAGGTGTTCGACGGATTCCATCACTCTCTGAAGTTCTGTCAGATCGTTGCGGATATCTATATCTATTGATTGAGGCATGATTTAAATTCGTATGGGTGTTCAGACATGATTGGAATAGTTCGAACCGAATATAGTCTCGATTTCCCTATAAATCAATGGCGTTCTAGGTTGCGTCAATCAGCCACGCATTGTATCTCATTCCATTATGGAAATCAGAAGTTTGCCCAGAACCCACGCCGGAGGTATCTATGAAAGTGATTACCTGGGGTAGCCGTGGATCATTGCCTGCCAGTTTGAATGCCAATGTCATTCGGTCAAAAATAGCGCGTGCTCTCGAAGCGGCTCAGGGACGAGATCTCTCAAGCACGGCTGCCATGGATAAATTTATTGACAGCTACCTGCCCTTTGCTGTCAAGGGAACATACGGCACAAATACGACCTGTGTCGAAATACGTACTGGACAAGCCGAAAGAGAATATCTGGTTATAGACTGCGGATCAGGGCTGAGGGATTTCGGGGCCTATCTGATGAAAACCGAGCAGATACCGGCCCACGTGCATATTCTGGTGACTCATCCTCACTGGGACCACCTTCACGGCTTTCCGTTCTTTGTGCCCGCGTATATTCCGGGAAATCGGATCGATATCTACGCATACCATGAGGATATAGAGCAGGCATTCCGTAAACAGCAGAGCGATCCCTTTTTTCCGGTTTCGATGGACGTTATGCAGGCAGACATTACATTTCACCAACTCAATGAGAACGATCCCTTTGAACTGAACGGCTGTCGGATACAGTCCATGCAGCAGCACCCGGGTATTTCCTACGGCTATCGGTTATCCAGGGACGGCAAGGTCGTTGTGTTTTCGTCGGATTCCGAGCATAAATCGGACGCCCATGACGACAAATATCCGTTCATAGAGTTCTTCTCCGATGCGGACCTACTAATCTTTGACGCCCAGTATACTCTTACTGACTCCTTGTATGCAAAAGAGGACTGGGGACATTCCAGCAATATCATGGGAGTAGAGTTGGCAATGCGCGCGGGCGTCAAGCATCTATGCCTCTTTCACAGCGAGCCCACGGCTAGCGATGATGAGCTGGATCAGATCCTCGAAAGCACAAAACGTTACGCAGTGCTGCACGACAGCTCCTATGAACTGGATGTGAGCCATGCCTACGACGGAATGGAATTGGACATCTGAAAGGTCGGATTCACAGTTTGACCTGGCCATTTGACCTGCCAGTCTGAGATTTCACCAGCATTACATCAACCAGATATCGAGATTAGAGCATATCGTTTGACACTTGGTGACCGCAGACATTGCCGTGATTCCATTCTTTATCTGTTCCAGGCACCGCCGTCTTGTGGTGCACCCGAACTACCCGGAATGAAGGACACTCGTTCGACAGATTCACAAACGTGATGTGGTCTAACGGATATTTGAGAGAGCAGTTGTCAGGAGGGGATTTGCAGTTGTAGAGTCTGGTTATTTGATTATATTAACTACATCAACAGCTCAACGACCGAAAGGCAGCTCTGCAGGCGCAGTGATTCTGAAGGTTTGACTGTCTGTAGTCTACTTGAAAAATCGCATTTAAAGGGGAGTATAAGAATGAACATTAGCTCAACTCAACACGGTACCATTACCGGAATGTGACAACAAAAATGGGACACTTTTTTTGTGAATTTAGTGTAGTTCGGCTATGTCCTCCTGTACGGGTTTTGGCGGATTGAT
>JABIQT010000294.1 GCA_018667995.1 Candidatus Latescibacterota bacterium | reverse complement strand
TTGCTGGTTTGATCGATGATCTGTGACTCGCGATCGACACCCAGATTGTGCGTCATCAGCAACAGTATATGCCCCGTCTCGTGATCCACCACGGCACAGGGATTTCCGCAGACGTTCCCCGGTTGGTCCCAGATGACGTGCTGGTCAGACCAGGACCGCCCCCCGTCTTCACTCCTCTTGACCAGCGTGTCGATATCTCCGGAGTCGCCGCTGCCGCTCTTGCGGCCTTCACAGATGGCTATTACCGTGCCGGAATTCGTGACGACGAGCACGGGGATGCGATAGGTGAAATAGCCGTCGGTGCCTCTGGTCCAGAGCACCGATTGGTCGCAAACGTTGGTCACAAGAATCCTCATTGCATCGCAGAACGTGGTACATCTATCAAAGTCGATTTACACCCTCAAAGACAGCGATTGTCCTCCGAATACGCAACGTTACCGCCCTGCCCGAGTGCCCAGACACCCCGGAACAGGGACTGACGTTTCGGGGGCATGGCTTCAATGATCTCATGACTGAGGTTCAGGCGATGCCACTGTGCCCAGATCGAATTGTAACAGTTGAACACGGCGCAACGTGGATTGTCGGGATTGGTCCAGTCGTTGGCGGCGTGGATTAGACTTTCCGTGAAAATGACAGCGGAACCGGCGGGGCAGCTATATCCTTCCATGGCTGCTCGCATATTGTCCTCCCAGGGAGAACCTCCGATGTTGGGCATGTAGGGATCCGGACCGCCGTAGTTGAAGTTCGCCTTGTGGGAACCCGTCAGAAAGGTGGTGCCTACATGTCCTTCCTTCACCTCTTCCAGCTCCCACGCCACCCTCGTCAAGCCGGAGAATATCTTGCCGCCCGCTACCTGATAGCGCATGGCATTGGCTTGCTGTGGGGGACGCACCACATGCGGCAGCCCCGTGCCCTGGTCTGACTTGGCCCAACCCGTGTCGCGTGCCATTGTGAACGACGACTCACAACGGAATGTGTAGTGGTCAGCCCCCACGGAGGGGCTTTCGGACAGAATTTCAGTCAGGATTCCTGATATAGCCGGATGATCCAGCAGTTCTTGAATGCTGCCCTCATAACCTTGTTTGGCCCCGCCATAGACATCGGCCTTCATCTTTTCGATCTCGGAAGCAGAAAGCACGGAGGGCAGCAAGATCCAACCGTGGAGGTCGAAAAAGAACTTCTGTTCCTCGGTCATGGGAATCGGTTCGGTACTACTGGTTGGCGCGTTTGACATTGTTTCTCCAGGGGGAATTCGTTAATAAGGTGTATAGGCGCATGAACAAACCCCAAGGCGTTGGTCGAGAAGAGAAAACCAGTCCCTCGAGGTTGGGTTGAGGGTAAAGTCCAAACAACAGTTGTCTGTACAATTGCCAATTTCTACAGTCTCAAGGGGTCCGTAACCTTCGCCTAGAGAGTCTACTGCGGGGCTCTGTTCTGCAGGGCCCAGTTCTGGATCAATGTAATCACTGGTTGTCCCGGCCGGCCTTCTTCAACTTGTTGTAACATCAGAAAACGACGACCGTCTTGTGATACGTCGTAGTTGGTACCACCTCGACTACTGCCTGCCACGGTACCTTCAGCTTGAAACAGTACTTGAGGAATGCTCGCCTCGAATGCGGTGTCTGTACGCACGGTAACCGCCATCATTTCATTTCCGGATAGATAGAACAACTCATTACTCTTAGGGTTCCATCGGGGCGATCCTCCTCCGTTTACTGATATCTGCCACCTTCCTTTACCCGACGGAAATGGCGTCACGTAAATCTCCATTTGCCCTGATGCATTAGACTCATATACCACATACTGATCGTCGGGCGAGAGTTGCGCACGAGCTTCGTCGTACGGTGTATCGGTGAGTTGGACTGGCGTAGCATCGTTCGATACTGGTCGATACCACAGATCGGATCTGCTTTGATAAATGATATAGCGATCGTCAGATGACCAGTCATTGAGCGTGCTTCCCTCGTTGTCGGATACGGTATCGATTCCAAGTGTTGAGATGCTGCCGCTGCCGTCTGATGGTACGGTATAGATGTTGCCGGATCCAGAACGCAGCGAGAAGAATCCCAACCTTGTGCCATCGGACGGCCAAACAGGTCTCTGGTCCACCATAGGGTTGGTGTTAAGGCGTTGG
>JABIQT010001061.1 GCA_018667995.1 Candidatus Latescibacterota bacterium | reverse complement strand
GGATGCCGCCAAGGAAGTAGGGCCGGCTCTGTTCTATTCATTGTTAATTGTGACCCTTTCTTTTCTTCCCATTTTTGCATTGGAGGCACAAGAGGGGCGTCTGTTCAAACCGCTGGCCTATACCAAAACCTTCGCCATGGCGGCGTCAGCACTCATGTCGATCACTTTGACGCCAGTGCTCATGGGGTATCTAATCCGAGGCCGGCTCCGATTTGCATCCAGAAACCCCTTAAACTGGCTGCTTATTGCCGTTTACCGCCCGATCTTGCGGCTTGTTCTCAGGATAAGGTGGATCGTGCTTTGCGCAACCGTTGCTGTTCTGGGGATTACGTTCTATCCACTCCAGCGCCTCGGATCTGAGTTCATGCCGCCATTGTATGAGGGTGACCTGCTTTACATGCCGACCACGGATCCCGGCATTTCCATAACCAAGGCGAAGCAACTCTTGCAGCAGACGGACAAGATCATACGGACTTTTCCGGAAGTACATCACGTATTTGGAAAAATAGGCCGGGCGGAAACAGCAACGGATCCAGCGCCGCTTTCTATGATTGAGACCACCATTACACTTAAACCCGAAGCCGAATGGCGTCCCGGAATAACACCCGATATCCTTGTGCAGGAGATGAATGCGGCCATTCAATTTCCTGGCCTAACGAATGCCTGGACGATGCCAATTAAAACCAGAATCGATATGCTATCCACTGGAATAAAAACTCCGGTGGGAATTAAGATCATGGGTGAAGATCTGGAAGTCCTCTCGGCGTTAGCGCAGGAAACTGCCGCCGCGGTGGGCCAAGTCCCGGGAACACTTAGCGTCTTCGCAGAGAAGACTGTGGGCGGGAATTATCTGGATTTTAAGATTAACAGAAAGGAAGCCAGTCGGTATGGATTGACGGTGGGTGATGTGCAGGACGTAATCCTCTCTGCTATCGGAGGAATGAACGTCACATACACGGTGGAAGGATTGGAACGCTACCCCGTTAACGTACGCTATGCCCGCGAGCTGAGGGATGATATTACTACCCTGCGACAGGTCCTCGTTCCGACGCCTACTGGAGCACAGATTCCCATCAGTCAAGTTGCGGCTATCAGCCTACGTAAGGGACCACCAGGGATCAAATCGGAGAACGCCCGTCGCACTGCGTGGGTCTACGTGGACCTGAAGGATATCGACGTTGGGACCTATGTGAAAGAAGCACGCAAGGTCGTCGAAGAACGTATCGAATTGCCACCAGGATACAGCATTGTCTGGAGTGGCCAGTACGAATATATGGAGCGGGCGCAGAAGCGTCTCCAGGTGGTCGTTCCGTTTACGCTGATCATCATATTCCTGCTTCTCTATATGAATTTCAGGAACGTCAGCGAAAGCCTGATTGTCATGCTGTCGCTGCCGTTCGCTCTCACTGGCGGTGTCTGGTTGATGTATCTGCTGGATTATGATTTCAGCGTAGCGGTGGGGGTTGGATTTATCGCGTTGGCTGGGGTCGCTGCAGAAACGGGTGTGGTGATGCTGGTTTATCTGGATCAGGCTCGAAAGCGTTGGATTGAGGACGGAAAACTGAACGCACGCCGTGATCTGATGGACGCCGTTCTCGAGGGGGCGGTAGAACGGGTTCGACCCATTATGATGACGGTTACTTCCACTATTGCAGGCCTGCTGCCCATCATGTGGGGTGTGGGAGCCGGATCTGATGTGATGCACCGCATAGCGGCGCCCATGGTCGGCGGGATGGCTTCGGCCGTCGTCTTGACTCTGATTGTAATACCTGTGCTGTATTATCTACTGAAGTCCCATGCTCTGCCAAAGGTCTCATCTGCAACGACATAGACGGGTTCGTCGTGACCCATAGGTAGTACAAGGTTCAAAAATAACTGGAGGTTAGCACGTTCGATTCGGCAGATAGATCCATAGCCTAGAGATCTCGATTCTCTGTATCAGGTTTGTAATCGGATGTGGCTCTGAGCCGGTACCCGAGGAAGCGTCAGAAGTGCTGGATTTTGTCCCGGATCGTGCTTCAATACCATAGGCTAAGTAGGCGGTGGCTGCTGTGAAATATACCGTAGCCAATGATGGCAATTACCTCTGTTGCGTGGAGCCGTCCTGTGACTGGTGTCTGTTACACGAAGGGGAATGCAAGTGTCGTGAGACGGTGGCGGCAGGCAATGAAGTTTGTGCGGGGTGTGGTTTAGGCTGGCATAACGGCGAAGGAATAGTCGAAGGTGTTAAAGCCGTGGATGTGAAGTGGAACATTGTTCACTCACATGAAGAAGCGGCAGAGCGCGCACATTAATCATCCTCACTGCCGTCCATGAGCAGCAGTCCGTTGAAAATCACGAGCAGAGACGCGCCCATGTCCGCGCCAATGGCTGCCCACAGTGATGCATAACCCATAATCGTCAATAGAACGAAAAGGACCTTGATCGTCAACGCTATACCGATATTCTGGCGAATGACCATTAGCGTTCGTCTGGCGTGATTTACGAGCCAGGGCAGTCGCGACAGATCATCCGTCATCAGTGCGATGTCGGCCGTCTCAATGGCTACGTCGCTGCCCACAGCTCCCATGGCGATTCCGAGCGTAGCCCTTCCCATGGCGGGAGCATCGTTCACGCCGTCACCGACCATGGCCACCTTCTCATGCGTGGCCACGAGCGTTTCAATCACCGCGACTTTGTCCTCGGGCAGCAACTCCGCGCGAACTACGTCTATTTCTGTCTGATCCGCGATCACTTGTGCCGTGCCCTTATTGTCTCCTGTGAGCATAACGAGGTGACGGATGCCGCTCTTTCGGAGACTTCTCAATGCGTCTTTGGCACCATCGCGTGCCGTGTCTTCAATAGCTATGATACCGCAGACCCCGTTTTCATCGCCGACCACAACAGTGGTCTGGCCGAGATTCGCCCGCTCTGATATCATCTGTAGCACCGTATCGGTACCGAGTTCCCGTTCTTCCAGATATCGTTGAGAGCCAATCCAGAATTGCACTCCGTCGAAGGTTGCGGTCGCCCCCCTGCCTGGCAGAATCTGAAAATCATCAGCGGCACGGAGCCGAATGAAGCGCTTCTGGGCACAGTCAACCACAGCCCGAGCTATGGGGTGGTCACTGTGTGCCTCCATGGCGGCAGCACGCGCTAGCAGGTCCTCCTCAGAATATCCGTTTAAGCCCGTGATATCTACAACGGTGGGCCTGCCAGCTGTGAGCGTTCCTGTCTTGTCAAAAGCAATAGCATTGAGGTTGGCGGATGCTTCCAGATACACGCCTCCCTTTACCAACACTCCGTTACGCGCCGAGGCCGCGAGGGCCGCCACAATACTGACAGGTGTCGAGATGACCAGAGCACATGGGCATCCTATTACGAGAAGTACCAGTGCCCGATAGAACCAGTCCGACCATGGAAATCCCATAAGGAGGGGGGGCAGTGTACAGATCAACAGTGCCGCCACCATCACAGCAGGTGTATAAACGCGCGCAAAGCGTTCTACCCACTGTTCAGATGGCGCACGTTTGCTCTGCGCTTGCCCGACCATTCGGACAATTCCCGCAAGGGTTGTATCCGTGGCCGCCTTGCTACAGCTAGCTTCAATGGAGCCGTCCCCATTAATCGTACCTGCGAACACGGCGTCACCAGTTTGCTTGAGGACAGGCATACTCTCACCTGTAATCGGCGCCTGGTCCACGGCACTGGATCCCTTCACGACAAAGCCGTCCACAGGAATCCGCTCGCCGGGTTTGATGCGTACGCGGCCCGCGATGGGTACTTCCTCTGGTCGCACATCGTAATCGCTTCCGTCGTCCCTCAGGAGATGCGCCGAAATGGGCGTCATATCCAGCAATGATGCTACGGCCTTTCGTGCCCTGCCAACGCTCCATGATTCCATGGCGAGGGACAGAGCAAAAAGAAACGCGACCATAGCGCCCTCGAACCATTCACCGATACCTACTGCGCCCACAATTGCAATGCTCATGAGCAGATTCATGTCCGGGCGCATCCGGCGAATCGACAACCAAGTCTTTGGCAGTACGTACCAGACGCCCGCGAGAATCGCTACCGCATAGCACAGTGTGGCGTCCATCGGGGCATCGTGAGCAAAGCGCGCCCCTTCGTACCCGAGTGCCGCCGCCACTCCCATACTCTCTACATGCAACCAAAAGCCCGACGCTGTCATTAAGCCCGATGCCGCAGTTGCCAGAGAACGGCCGTATCGGAGCCAGAATCCCAGCGCTACATCCGAAGGCGCATCCTCGTTCCAGATCTCTGCGCGCATGCCCGTACCTGCTACGGCCTTCATAATGTCCGTGGGACCCACCTCCGCAGGGCGGAACGCTACGATCATCCTGGCGTTCATAATATCGAAAGCCAGGCGCTCCTCGCCACCGACGAGAGGCCCGACTTCTTGTTTCAGAATCGCGACCTCGTCTGGGCAATCCATTCCGTATATTTTGAAGATCAATGGTTGCAGCATTCCTGGCAACCTCGCCTTTTTTCAGACAGAATATTGATGTGAATGCAGATGAAAATACAGAATCCGATGGAGGAAGGCAAATTGCTGAAACCCACCGTGGCTTTCAGGTTGCGGTCATCCGATCATAGGCGTATATACCGCCCATGAGCCACCTGAGAGATACAAAAATCATGTATCGAAAATGGGCACTGTGTTTTCTGGTTACCGCCCTGCTCCAAAGCGCCACGGGCATTTCGTCCCTGAGTGCCGCGGATCGTCATTCGCAGGCAACATCCTCGCCGGGACGCACTGAGCTTTTGACGAAACGCTTGAAGTTCTCCGCAGTTGTGGGTGTGGTCTCCATGGGCATAGGGTCGGCCTTTAGGCTCGGAATCAATGAGGCCAACCGTGACCCGCTATTTGGCGGGAACAATGGAGTGGATCGTTTCTTCCGAAGACATTTCGGAGATGCAGGCAAAACGAGCAATGTAGTCGACAGCAATGGGACCGTTTTTACGTTGGCTGCGGGTCTTGGTGCTGTAATTCTCATGCAGAATTTGCTCTCAGATGGTCCCGTGTGGCGTAACACTGCCTATGAAGTGGCCGTTTTCGGCACTGGATTTATGACGGAACTGGGCGTCAGGTTAGCTGTTAAGTCTTCGTTTGCGCGGCGGCGGCCTTTCCTGGAGTTCGCCAGTCCGCAGGATGCAACCACTCTTAATGCCAACTCGAAGAATCATCTATCGTTCTATTCCGGCCATACTTCAACTGCCTTCTATACTGCTGCCTATGCTGACCGGAGGATCGGTGATTTGCTTAAGGCTCGTAGCCTCGGTCGGTATCGCCTTATGTCGATCATACCGCTGTATGGTTGGGCATCTTACATGGCTTTTTCACGGGTACAGATTGACAAGCACTACTTTACCGACGTGGCCGCCGGTGGACTGGTCGGCACCGCCTGGGGCATCTGGCACTATCGCTATCATCATTCGACCCGAGAGGGCTGGGCAATCTTACCGTTTCTGGGTAAGACACGTTTTGGATTGATGGCGTCCCGTGCTTTGTGAGTTCACTCGCGGCCGCAATCCGTATATCGAAACGCTCCCTTTTGTGACCAGTTTCCTTTAGTGGTTTGGCGTCCACAGTACCGGAAATCCCTCATGGCACTTCATAGACATTCAACTGCATAGGCGAATCTATGCGTATCCGCATTCCCGGATTTCGCCGCAGAGTGCGCACCAGGTTCCGCCGGTCTGTTGCGGTCATTGAAGCATTGTCCCACCGAATCGATTTGAATCGATCGAATGCTTCCAAATCATGGAAGTAAGAGTTGAACGGGAATACTATACCGGCTTCCTTCCTCAGGCATCCCGTGCTGACCATCTCGCCAATGAGCCGGTCCGTGAACCAGAATCCGTCGAGGTCCCTTTTCAAAGTAGCGGCATGAATCTGGCCTTCCTCGTCTACGCAGTAAACCTGCTCCCGGCCCGCACGGAGTGATCTCTCGGCTTTCACGAAGTGTGGTCTCAGATCCACGATCCGGCCACCAGATTTCAATACACGAACTGATTCTCTTAGGGCATGCCCCATGCCCTCGCGGTCGACTCATCACAAGGACCACGAGAACAAGGTCACGTCGAAACTCCGATCTTGAAAAGGCATTTGTACACCCGAAGCCACGACAACGCGTGTACTGTGCCGTTGTCGTTCCGGTATTAATCTGTGAGCTTTTTTGACTGTTTCGTACGTTGTATCGAAGCCGAGTAGGGTGTTAGTTTTGGTAGCAAGTCGCCTCGTCAGTCGGCCTTGACCGCAACCAATCTCAAGCAGGCGGGCACCCTCAATCGGGACGTACCGGTCCAGCATGCGTACTTCCCGCCTCTGTGGATCGACATGAACACCACGCATGGTCAAGGTCCTTTCTCTCTATCGTTGGCGCCGTCGCAAAACGGCATCATTGCTGTCCTGTCGAATAAACGGGAAGGCCATCATCCAGTGCAGGCGGACCGAGCGCGCATCCTGAAACGCCTTGAGGCCGATGGTCATACGTTGATGGCCCATGAAAGGCTGGGCACAGTAGGTTCCAAAAATCCAATCCCACCAGGGCAAATTAAAGCCGAAATTTGAGTTGGTTTCGACAGGCAGCACAGAATGGTGTACACGGTGCATGTCAGGCGTAACTACAATTCGCCGCAACAGATGATCTATAGAGCCCGGAAGCCGGACGTTGCTATGGTTGAATACCGCTGTTCCGTTCAAGATGATTTCAAAGGCAATCACAGACCACACGGGTGGTCCTAGAAGTCCTACCACCAGGATCTTTATGCCCATGGAGACGATAATCTCGAGGGTATGGAATCGGAGTCCGGTTGTGCAGTCTATGTCAGGATCGGTGTGATGCACCATGTGAAGCCGCCAAAGAATAGGCACGGCATGAAACAATACATGCTGGAGATACACGGCCAGATCCAGTAGAATAATCGTGATGAGTCCACTGACCCAATCTGACCAGCTCAGGTAGTGAAAGAGACCCCAGCCCTGCTCAGCGGCCATAGCCGCCGTCCCTGCAGCGGTTAGTGGTAGTATGGTGCGCAGGGCAAATGAATTGAATGCCACGAGACCCAGATTACTTGGCCATCTGTAGGAGCGACCTGCCGACAGCCGACGCATGGGTGAGGCCACTTCCCAAAGCGCCATAATAACCAGCACGCCTCCGAATGCAGCCAATCGGATAATGATCTCAAGTTCTATCGTGTGCTCCGTTCAACAGACGGCAATTATACTCAAGGTATGAGTAAGATATCGCCGTGGGATGTGACGATTCCGGCAGGACGATGCGGACTGACATTCTCTGACTTACCGCTCAGCTGCACGGTACTCCTACCGGCGTGGTAGAGATTCCACATCAGGGTGCTATTCTGTTTCCAGGCAACGAGAGTGGCGCCTGTCGGTGTACTCACTACGGCCGGATATTTTCCATTGGCTGATACGACCATCTCTCCTGTTTCCAGCAATTTCCCGGCTTCGTCCGCATAGCCCAGGAGGATCTGTCCCTTGGTCTCCCATACAACCGAGAGTCCGGATCTGTTCTCGGTCAAGGAAGAACCGGACATCGGACAGGCCTCAATCTTCCACTGCGTCTCAGAAAGCCTGGTGCGCGCAAAGGCGGTCCCCCTATTGTTTTGGGCGAGGATATGCATGTCCCTTACATTGCCGGCTTTCTCCCGGTACAGAATATGAAGCTTGCCTTGTTTTAGATAGTATGCGTTAGTGGCACAGCACTCGCAAGGATCGGCGTTGACTATGGATTCTGCACGGCCAAATGTCTCGCCTCCGTCTTCTGAGAACTGGACATAGAGTGAGTCGGCCGTCCAGACTACCGCGACACGCTCACCGTCGACAGCAAGTGAGTAGTTGTCACTGGGGACATGGTTCAGGTTCTTCGTTTCCGTGAATTTGGAATCGTTGCGTCCTTTCCATGCATACTGCACACCCCAATCGTACGGAGGCAATTTGCGCTGATAGGCATTGGAATACCAGACAACATGAATCCTCCCCCGCGACGATACATCTATATCAGGTCCCCTGAACAGTCCCGCCTGTGCGGTACCCTCAAGCGAGTTGATGCGGATCGGGTCGCTGAAACTTTGACCGTCGTCACCTGACTGCATGTAATAGATGTTGCCGTCGTCGAAATATGAAAGGTGTATGGAGCCCGTTTCATCAATGACTACATCAGGCGCTATACCTCCCCCAGGCAACGGTACAACCGCAATATTTGGCAGTTCCGGTGTATTACCGCATGACACTGCCGAGAAGACAAGCAGGACAACACCGAACACTATTCGCGAGAAAACGGAGATTCGTCTGGGTTCTTTCGACAATGCAAAACGGCCTTTCGAGGGTTCGTTCCTATCAGATTCCGACCGAACCGGACGTTGACGACCCGTCTGCTTTCGCGGTCCTGCAGGATATCTTGTCCGTGTGATCCGTTATTGTAACTTCTGTCCTCCAAAAACTCAACATACAAATGGATGGACCGTTGACGCATCTCTATAATCTGTAGATATATAGTACTTAACAATCCAGATATCGTCGAAGGGCACCGATCATATCGAGAGGAGCGTGTGATGCAATTTCGTTAATTCGGAAATACAGATCTTGAGGTATCAGAAATATGCTTCGGACCGATGCGCTTTGCCGGGCGGGAACCGGGGTCCGATGCTCAATCTGTGGCTGGCAAGCTTGCTCTTGAACGGGCCCTTGAACGTGGAGTGAACTTCGTACACTCGAGTTTTGAATATGGCACCAGATGGGCCATGGGCGAGGTCATGAGGTCTCATTCGAAACGTCACGACCTGCATCATGTGATCAAGGTTCCGGTTCCCGATTTCGATGATGGTGGCGTCTTCGATAAAGCAAAATTCCGCACGCGTGTGGAGGAAGCCTTACGTGAACTGCATACAGACCGAATCGCCGTACTGCAGCATCTCCAGCGCTTTCGGCCGAATTCAGATGACAACAGAATTCCCAATATCTCGGCAGTGAACGAACCTATGATGGAGATCTTCGAAAAGCTGCGTGAGGAGGGTAAAGTAGGATACTTGACGACCTTTCCCTACACAACAGACTTCGCCAGAAGTGCCATGGGTACTGGGTGCTTCTCCGGGATTGTTGCTTATTACAATACCATTGAGATGGAAATGTCGGAGTTCTTTGACGATTTGCAGGAGAAGGGACAGGGCTTCCTGTGCATCCGCCCATTCATGGCGGGCTTGTTGACCGACAGACGGGCTGATAGGAAGGTATTGCCGCTGGAAGACCGTAATCAGGATGACCTATGGGATGAGGCCTATGGGCGGTTGGAGCTGATACAGGCGGCCATGGGTGACCAAGTCACATCCTGGACATCATTTGCTATCAAATTTGCGCTCATACACCCTGTTGTTACCAGCCTAATCGTCGGACTAAATTCCGTGGAACAGGTGGACCAGGTCCTGGATGCTGCCGATGGAATTTACCCGGATCGAGGAGTATTCTATGCCGCCCGGGAGATTTTCAGAGATCACGGGGCCGTAGTTGCGCCCTAATGATCCCAGCCGGGAAGTTCGTTCGTCGATACGAATAGCCTATCCACCTGAGCATTATCACTTGTCCCGAAATTTGATATTTCGGTACTGTACGGATCCTGTTCCCGCGGACCGAAGCGCTATCATACCCTTGGTATGGATGCTATCCTGTATGTCAGCGGTGATCTTTTGATCCATTCTGACGATGATGTGGCTCCCTGCAGCCTCTATTTCATAGGTGTGCCAACCTCCAGCTACCGAAGCTCCTGGAGTGGATGACGCAAGCCCCTCGATGCTTCCGGGGCCATTGGTACCTTCGTCATCCGAGCCCATATGGATCTCATATCCCGAGATAGCGCCTGGCACCGCGTCTGACTTGGAAGTCCTTGTTCCTCGTACAACCATACCAGCACTATGGCCTGGCTCGGCAAAGACATCCACGGTAACCGCGAAATCTTCATATTCAGCCGTGGTCGCAAGGAAACTTGGTCTTGTTGCCGCCGTTGCGGTAATCGCGCCGTCTTTAACCAGCCATTGCGCGTCCCCAGTGTGGTTCGCCCAGCTGTTGAGCGTCTTGCCGTCGAACAGCCAGTACCATTTCGTGGCTGGCCTTGACTTGGCGACCAATGACCAGTCGGATCCCGGTATGCCGGGTTTCAGAGTCTGTTCTACATCTTCCGGCCCTGCACAACCTGTTAACTGCGAGATTACGAGAAATACAATTGTTGCGGGTAGCCATTCTGAGCGCTTCATCGGGTTCCTCCCAGGAAATTGAATTGTCGGCGCTTCAGTGGTTACAATGCGCTTCCCGCGGGAAAGAGTTCCTCGCAAATCCGACAATAGCCAGTTTACCCGAACACGTGTATCTCTACTGATCCGACGCAGTAGTCCCCCACCGACAGGCCGGTAGGTGTCGGGGCACTATTCTATACTATATCACCAAATCCACGCAGATCATTGAATAGGGCAGACCACACCCGATCCAAATCGACATGGTTTTCGGCAATCATGGTATCTCTCTCAGGCGACGATTCCGTTGGAACGTCATCCTAAAGAGGCACCGGCAACTAGTAGCTTAGGTTATCTCGGTAGGAAACTACCGCACGCCAAAAGGAGGGGTTCTTATTTGGGAATGGGGAGCCGGTCTCGGTTTTCGTTGAAGAATTCACGCGCTCTCTCCTTCTGGTCCGAATTGAGGTCCGTCTCGTCGAGGCGTTTTATCATTTCCTGCTCAATAGCCGTATCAATGAGAAGATTGTCTTTCAGGCTCTGCTGTTGTACGTATATCATCGTCCAGGCAACCAGTGCTGCGAGAACGAGAGCACCGAAATAGAGACCCCAAGCTCTCAGTAGTTTCGCACCACGAACTCTCAGTGTATGGCGCCAAACTCTGGGCTCCAGTTTTTTCCAGTAACGGGTCATGCAGGTCGCGCATCTATAGGGCCGCTGCTGGTACCAGAACACCCAATTGAACGCACGTTCAAAAGCACGTCGTTTCGACCGATAAACCTCGGTACTGCCGCATGTGGGACAACGCATTTCCTGCTCCTTAGCCGCGTCCATTCCTACCTGTCGCCTTGCGCTGCAGACCGTGAAGTCTGGTCAGCGCTTCCAGTGGCGTCAGGGCGTTGATGTCAATTTCTTTTAGTTCATCTATTATGGGGCTGTCG
>JABIQT010001060.1 GCA_018667995.1 Candidatus Latescibacterota bacterium | reverse complement strand
CTGTTTCGTCCTTGACCCGAATCCCTTTTGTCATACCTGCAACGAAACCACTGCCGCTGAAATCAGCCATGAGATAGCTGCCAGCCGAATCGGCGGGATGCTCATGTCGGGCGGTTACTTGTAGTCGTAGGGGCGTCAGATCTATCGATTCGGGATAGGCTTGCCAGTCGGCCATAAACCAGACGCACGTTTCGGTGGGGCTCTGATTCTCTATCTCCATACGGAGTGATTCAAATGGGATTGGCAGGTAGCTGTTGCATGCGTTCTTCGGAAGTACCACAATCGGTGCGCTGCGCACGGAATAGGAATCTTGATTCAGCAGCAGGCAGAAGTACTGTGCGAGGCTGACTTCGACGGCGGGAGATTCAGCTTCATCGTAGTACAATCGAATGATCAGGTCGTGGGCTCTATCACGGGAGGCCCCTTCAGGTGAGGGAGTATAGGTCAACCACCAGTGCCTGAGGCAGCCCGGGGCGGCTACTTCAAACAGGATTTGAGTATCGCCTGCCTGAATGAAATCACGCCTCGTCGTACGTCTACTTGTCCCTCTTACCGGCAGTCCCAATTCTCTGTCGAAGACCATGAAACCCTCTCACTACTTAACCCTATTCTGGGCTTTAGGTACCCAGCCAAGCAGCGCCTCGCCCTTGGACATGTTCATTTCTTCATGGTCCGCGTCTCCAGATATAAAAAAGACCTCGCTGCGCCCGTGGCCGACACGAACAAATTCCACAGCGGCAAGATAGGCATTAGCCAGATCCTCTTCGTCCGTATAGTATAGCTTGGGAGGGCCGGGCGGATTCTTGATTCGGTCCAGGTATTGTGCCCGTGTGGAGGGTCCCGTGATACGGAGAACGGCAAGGTTCATGTCGAACTCTCGAGCAAAGTAGGCGCAGATTTCTTCGCCAAACTGTTTCGTCAGCCCATATACATTAGGAGGATCGAGAGGTGTGTCAGCTTCCGAAGGGTACCACGTTCTTGCGCGGTTGTGCACGCTCATGGTGCTCGTACAGACGCCCTGCTTGATCCCTGAAGCAACGGCAGTATGCAGTAGAAGGTGAAGACCGAGGCAATTGACGCTGTAGTTGTCGATAGCCTGTTCTACACTATGGGCGCTGGAGAAGCCTCCCTGGCCACTCTTCATGACCATGGTAATGAACGTATCCATACCGTCCAGAGCCCTTGCGAGCGCTTCGGGGTCGGTTATGGAGCCTTCAATGTATTCGACATCTTTCGATCGGGGCTGAGATACGTCCAAGACGCGAATCGTATGATGCTCGAGAAGGTAAGGCGTGACAAAGGTGCCGACGTGTCCCGAGCCTCCGACGAGTAGGATTTTCATACTATAGCGCCACCGGGTTTGGACGACGATCCTGAACACGTGAGATGTCGGCATCTACCATCATATGAATAAGATCATCGAAGGTGGCCACGGGGGACCAATTAAGTTCTGAACGCGCCCTCGAATAATCACCTCGGGATGCAGCAATTTCTGTGGGGCGGAGAAACCGATCATCCGTCACCACGTGGTCCTTCCAATCAAGGCCCGCGTGGCTGAAGGCTGTTTCGCAGAGATCCCGGATGCTATACGCGGTATTGGTGGCGATTACATAGTCGCGGGGTTTATCCTGTTGCAGCATTGCCCACATGGCAATCACATATTCCTTGGCGAATCCCCAGTCTCGAATCATATCCAGGTCGCCCATCTGCACCTTTCCGTCGTGTACGAGCGGCTGGCCGGCTTCGTTCATTGGTGGATCATTTACCCCGCACTTTATGCAGGCAACGGCCATCGTTACCTTCCTGGTGACAAAGTGGAGACTTCGGCGTGGGCTTTCGTGATTAAAGAGAATGCCGCTGCAGGCGTACTGGTCGTATGATTGGCGGTAGGTATCAACCATCAGATGCGCGTATAACTTCGCGGCGCCATATGGATTGTTGGCACGAAGCTCTGTGGACTCATCGATGACTTCCGCATCAACGCCTCCGTAGATTTCACGGGTAGTAGCCTGGTAGAAGCGTGTCTCTGGACTAAGGAGCCGAATGGCCTCCATAATACGCACGGGGCCCAATGCTGTAATCTCGCCTGTAACGACGGGCTGCGACCAGCTGTCGGCTGGAACCGATTGGGCTGCAAGGTTGTAGACTTCTTCTGGCCGGTATTTGGCAATCACACGTTCTATGCTGTGCGGATCTATCAGATCCGAATACTCAATATCAATTTTCCCCGTCAGATGGGCTATATTCTGCGGTTGATGATGCGTCGATCGTCTTGACAGACCAACGACGTGATATCCCTTTTGAAGAAGTAGCTCCGCCAGATATGATCCATCCTGCCCCGTTACACCAGTAATCACTGCGCATTTCTTGTCCGACATGAATTACTCCGTTGTACAAAGGCGCCCTGAAACCAACTGCGCCTTGCCATATCTCCCGTCTACGACGAGATAAATAAAGGTAATCCCAACAGCCATATTGAGGGTTCTTCTAAGATGTTTCAGATGTCTAGAAACTACCGAACAGAAGGGTATTTATGCCACGAATTACCCCTCTTTGTCAAGAGCTATTTGAGGTCCTACGCCTCCAGGCACACCAGGCAAAAACGATGGTGCATAACGAGAGACAGAATACGGGCAGAAAGTCTCCATACCGGCTGTATATCGAATTTCCATCCCCAGTCGCGACAATGCCAATCTGTATCAGCGAGAGTCCATCACTGGGGTAACTGATGATACGGCCCTGTGCGTCGATCATTCCTGATACGCCGAGATTGGCACATCGCACAACAGGCACGTTATTCTCAACGGCTCTCAGGATGGCCTCATTGAAGAACTGCCTCGATTCGTTCGTACCTGCAAACCAGAAGTCATCGGATATGACGACTAGCATGCGGGCACCCGCATTAACCATCGCACGCATGTGACTGGCGTACATTGCTTCATAGCAGATACCGACTCCCAAAGGGGGGAGCGAGGGCATTCGTAACGGCTTTAACGCTCGTCCTGGGGTCAGTTCGGCCTCCGATAACCGGAATCGTGAAAGCCACGGAAATCGGATACCTGCCGGCGCG